>CAZADU010000075.1:0-2467 GCA_964483945.1 uncultured bacterium | reverse complement strand
CCACCGCCGCGGTGAGCCGCGGGCCCGGCCGCACTTTGGCGTTCAGCACATACGTCTCACTCCAGGCCAGCGATGAGGTCTCGTCGGTCTCGCCGAACAGCACCGCATCTCCGAGCGTGGCCGAAATGCTCATGGTGAGCGGCCGCCACGCCGTCCACTGCACGAACGCCTGAGCCTGATCCTGAGGATAGAGCTTGTTCAGGTAGTGCTCATCACGGTGGAAGTAACCGGCATTCACGAATGCGTTGCGCCGGAACTCGAAGTCCATACTCGCCAGGTACTCCGCGAACTCGAGCCGCCCGGTGTGATCGTGCACCACGAGCGCGTCGAGGATCGGCGAGGTGCGCTGCAGCGGACTCGCCCTGGGGAACAGGTCCCAGAACCCACCGATGCGCCGGTAGGTCACACCGGCGAAGTCCTGATAGCCGAGTTCGTTGCGGAACTTCTCGCCCACGTGCCGTGCGCCCATGTGCAGTTCGCGCGCCTTGTCTCGATAGAACAGTCGCGCCACGCCCATCCAGTCGCCGAACGGCTCCGGAGTGCTCAGTGCATTCGCGCTGTCGATCTTCGCGGTGCTCACCACGAACTGGGCCTCGGTGCGCCAGTGCTCGCTCAGGCGCAGCTGCGAGTCGAACCCGCCGAATGCGTTGTAGGTGGCCAGCTCGCGTGGTACGGCGGGGTCGGTGAATCCCGATGGCGCGTCCTGCGTGTGCAGGCCCGAGAGCACGCCCACGTTGGAGCCCTCGCCGAACGGCAGCTTGGCGCGCGCCAGTCCGTACCAGCCCTCGCGCGTCGGCCGGTCGTCGTCGCTCGGCGTGTAGCCTGAGCCTTCCAAGCTGGAGCCGCCGTCGTCGCGCACCACGAGCACGCCATTGTCGTACGCACCCGTGCGGCCGGTGGTCTTCAAGCCCGCTTGCGGGTCGGCGATGCGGCGCGTCTCGACCAGGTCCATGAGCGACTGGAAATGGTCGGCGCCTTCCATGAAGAACTGCCGCTTCTCGGGGAACCGCAGCGGAAAGCGTCGGTTCACGTCGATCTGCAGCGCGTCCGCTTCGATCTGGCTGAAGTCGGGATTGAACGTGGTGTTCATCACCAGCGATGGCGTGAGCGCCGCCTGGATGTCGAACCCGGCTTCGCGTGAGTCTTGCTTGGCCCATGCGCCGGTTCCGCCCCCCGGCTCCAGCGGCCGCTCGCCGGTGTTCGCGGCGAACAGGTACGGCTCGAACGTGAGCTCGCGTCCGCCGCGCGCCTCGTCGAGCCCGGTGAGGTCCGCAGCCTGCAGCATGACCGGGCCGGGCTCACCCGCGCGGTAGAGCGGCCACGTGGACACCTCGTTCCACGACGTGATCTCGCGGCGCACCCAGAACCGCCACGGACGGCCGTTCGCCGAGATGCGCAAGATCCGGAACGGTATCGAGATCTCGGCGGTCCACTCGCCCTCGCCGCGTCGCGCGTCGGCATCCCACACGCCGTCCCACTTGAAGTCGGCATCCCCGGTGAGGATTCCGTCCAGCTGCACGCCCCACGGGTTCACGCCGAAGATGTACGCGCGCTGGCCGTCGCCGTCGGTGTCGAGGTGCACCGAGATATGGTCGCCGTCCAACACCTGGTCGCGCGGCACGAGCCCGGCATGCGGCTTGCGGCTCGCCTGGCACCAGATGCCGAACACCAGCCGGTCCCCCGCGCGCACGACGCTCACGCGCGTGGACTCGTCGGGTGCCTGCCCCTCACGCGGTGTGTTCAGCAAGAACTCGTGGGCGGCAAGCGCCTCGGCCCAGACAGGCTCGTCGAGTGCGCCGTCCACCTTGACCGGACCCGTGGCGACGCGCACTTCGAGCGCGGGCCGCTCCGTGGCCATGGCGGTGGCCGGCAAGCCTGCGAGGCACACTGCGGACAGCAAGCCGGCGACGAGTCGCGCGCGCATGGGGAGCTCCAGGGCGGAGGGACGGACCAGAAGTGGCGCAGCATACCGGAGCGCGGCTGGGTCGCGAGGCGGCTCGCCCGAGCGCGGCGGGGTCTCAGACGGACGCGTTTGCACCCGTGGCGAGAACACCAACACGGCGCTCGCGTCCACCGGCGACTCGGCGCTCGCGTCCGCTAGCGCCCCGGCTCTACCCTGACGCGCGTCCCGCTGCCGTGTCGCACCGGAGGATCCCGCCATGCCACTCGATCTGTTGGGTCTCGCCCTCACCGCACTCGCGCTCCCCACGCTCACCGTCGTGACCCCGGGCCGCGCACCGTCTCCACTCGCCCATACGTATTCGATCGTCGCGCGTGATCCGAAGACGGGTGACCTGGGCGTTGCGGTGCAATCGCACTACTTCAGCGTCGGGCCTATCGTGCCATGGGCCGAGGCCGGCGTGGGCGCGGTCGCCACGCAATCGCTCGTGCTCGTGGACTACGGCCCGCTTGGGCTGGAGCTGATGCGCAAGGGGCTCACCGCTCGGCAGGCGCTCGACTCGCTGCT
>CAZADU010000074.1:0-2416 GCA_964483945.1 uncultured bacterium | reverse complement strand
CATCATGGCTGCGGCGAGCGCGGCATCCAGCTTGTCCATGGTCGGGTCGCCCCAGCCCGCGGGCACGCCGCGTGCCACCACTTCGACCACGCCGCCAACCGAGTCGCGCTCGTCGCGCACCTGCTCGATGAGCGCCTGCATCAGAAGCGCAGCGTCGGCGTCGGGGCAACGCACCGGGTTCGTCTCGACCAGTGACCAGTCGCGGCCGATCGCGGCCACACTCCCCACCTTGACCGTGCCGCCCACCACGTTCACGCCCACGCTCGCGAGTGCGGCTTTCGCCAGCGCCCCAGCTGCGACGCGTCCGACGGTCTCGCGCCCCGACGAGCGGCCGCCGCCGCGGTGGTCGCGCACGCCGTACTTCTCCTGGTACGCGAAGTCCGCATGGCCCGGGCGAAACACGTCTTTGAGCGCGTCGTAGTCCTTGGACTTCTGGTCGGTGTTGCGCACGAGCATCGCAATGGGCGTGCCGAGGGTCACGTCCTGGTACACGCCCGACAACACCTCCACCCGGTCGGCCTCCTGACGCTGCGTCGTGATCGCACTCTGGCCGGGCCGGCGTCGGTCCAGCTCGAGCTGGATGGCGTCGAGGCTGATGCGAACGCCCGGCGGCATGCCGTCCACCACCACGCCGACACCCGGCCCATGCGACTCGCCGAACGTGGTGACGCGGAACAGCCGGCCGAACGTGGATGACATCAGCGGGAAGCTTTCTTGGGTCTGACGGCGAGCCGGGACGGCTTACGCGTGGTGTGGAGCCGGGGCTGCGGCCCTGTGCGAGCCAGCCCGTCGCGCTTGGCCGCCTTCAGTGCCGCCTCGTTCGTGCGCTTGCGGTAGGCCTGGTGCGCGGCCACGAGCCGCTCGAACTGGATCAGATACGTCGGTCGGATGTCGGCGCGCGCGTCGGGGATCAATCCCTTGACGCGCTCCCACGTCACGATGTCCTCGCCGGTGTGGTCGAAGAACAACTCGGCGTTCAGCACGCCCTTGTTCACCATGGTGGCGACCATCTCCCAGTACGAGATGGTCATGCGAAACCAGCGGTCTTCCTCGTTGTGCGAGAGATACCGCGACTTCACGTCGGCCCACGTCGTGGGCTTGAATTCGGCCAGCAACCACGCGCGCGCTCGGCGCAGCTCAGGCTCGCGGCGGATCTCGTAGAGCTTGAGCAGCAGCTCGGCGTCATCGTGTGTGGGCTTGGGCATGATCGGCTCCTGTCGCTGCGGCGCCGGGCGGCACAGGAGCCTTGGGCTCCCGCACCACCGGCGCCAGGGTCAAGAAATCACTGCGCTTTCCAATCAGGCAGCCGGCCGGGTGTCCACGGGGCGCCCGCGGCTTCGGCGCGTCGGCCCAGCGCATCGAGCGCATCCAGCGTGCCCTTCAAGTCCGCGAGCGTGCCAACGAGTGTCGCCGAGACGATATCGTACGCGCGCTGCTGCGTCGCGGTCGGTGTGCTGGTGCTCGTCCAACTGCCGCCCACCACGCGGTCGATGCGGTCTGCCAGTCCGGGCGCGGTGGCCTCGTTGAAACGCGAGATCTCGGTATCGCCGTTGAGTGTGAGGTTGATGTCGCGCAGGCGGTCGATCAGTTTGGCCGCCTCGCCGCGCATGGCGAGTGCGTCGGGCGACGGCGTGTCGTCCATCGCGCGTCGCAGCAGTTGGGCCCGCTGTTGCGCGTCGCTGAGCACTCGCTGCGTGCCCATGATGGCGCGCTGCAGCGCGGCGGTCCGCTTCTGGAACGCCGCGAGCGCGTTGCGGTCGGACGCCGGCAGCGTGGTGTTCTGGAGCGGCTCCACCACGACCGGCTGCGCCTCGCCGAGGTTCGTCAGCACGCCGTTCACACGCTTGGCGAGCTGCACCTTATAGGTGCCCGGTGCGGCGAGCGGTCCTCCGCCTGCGTCCTCGAACGGCCCGCGGACTCGCGTGGTGAGCGACGTCGGCCGGTGGTCCGCCCAGCGCAGGTCCCACGCCACGCGCTGGAACCCCGCCTTCGCGGACCCGGTGAGACGGCGCACGGCCTGGCCAGAGGCGTCCGATACCGTGAGCACCACCGCCGGTTCCTCCTCACGCTGCTCGGCGCGCAGCGAGTCCCACGAGGGGTAGAACGTGTTCCCGCCCGCCTTCTGGATCTCCTTCTCCTGGTCGCGCCGCTGGTCGCGGAGCGACTTGTAGCCATCCTTCAAGTGATAGGTGAACACCGCGCCGAACGGCGGGTTGTCGGCCACGTAGAAACGGTCACCCTGCTCGGCTTTGCCCTCGCCGCCCATCGGCGACGACGGCACGTAGAGCAGCGCCTTGCGCACGGGCAGCAGCGTCGCCTCGGCCGTGACCTTGGCCTCGGTGTTCAAGAGTCGCAGCGGCGAGAGGTCGTCGAGGATGTAGAAGCCGCGGCCGAATGTAGCCACCACGAGGTCGTC
>CAZADU010000073.1:0-4663 GCA_964483945.1 uncultured bacterium | reverse complement strand
CCGTTGCCGACCGCCGGGGCGCACACGCTGGTGGTCGGGCTATCCGCCCACATCGAGCGCGAGGTCGTGGGACTGCCGTCCGAGGAGCGCGACGCGTTTCGGCGCGAGCTGGGCCTCGACCAGGATGGGCTGTCGCTGGTCATCCGCGCCTGCTACCGGCTGCTGGGCCTCATCTCGTTCTTCACCGTCGGTCCCGACGAGGTGCGGGCGTGGACGCTTCGTCAGGGCGAGCGCTCGGTGGACGCTGCGGGCGCGATCCATACGGACCTGGCGAAGGGCTTCATCCGCGCCGAGGTGGTCCCGTGCGCGCGGCTGCTGGAGGCCGGATCGGAAGCGGCCGCCCGCGAGCGCGGCTGGAGGCGCCTCGAGGGCCGCGACTACATGGTGCAGGATGGGGATTGCCTGGAGATACGCTTCAACAAGTAGGGAGCACTCCATGACGATCCGGATCCGTCCTGCCGTCGCGCTCGGTTGGCTCCCGCTCGAATCGGAGAATGTCGCCCGGCTGGCAGGAGAGCGCCTCGCAGATCGCCTCGAGCGTCGAGCAGCGGATCGCACGCGCCTTGCCGGTCTTGAGGATCGAGAGGTTGGCCAGCGCCATTCCGATCCGGTCCGCGAGTTGGGTCAGCGTCATCCGCCGATCGTGGAGGATGTCGTCAAGATATCTATTATCGTCAGTCTACCGTCGCCGCAATGATGACCGCGATACTGACGCGCAGCCTGATGATGCCGTGCCGTTCCCCGCTCGCGGTGGCAACCGCGAGCGGGGCATGGCACGCCATGAAATCGGCACGAAGTACGCATCGCACCAGCGACGACTCGGTGATCCTTCGCTCAACCGTCAGGGCGATACGGCGGGGACCGTGCTCTCGAACCGAATCGCCGTTAGTGCACGACCGAGAAACGCTGGGTGACCACGGACCCGGGAGTGCTCAGCCGGGCCAAGTAGACCCCGGGTGCGACTCTCTTGCCGCGGTCATCCGTGCCATCCCACTCGGCGATCATCGGCGAGGCCGAGGTTCGCCCGCGGTGCAACTCGCGCACCCGGCGTCCCTGCGTATCGAACAGTGCCAACTCGGCATCGCTGCCGGCGGGCAGCGAGAAGCGGAACTGAGTCTCGCCCGGCGTCGGGTTCGGCGACGGGGGGAGCAGGAATCCCTTCTCCCACTGCCCGGGTACGATCGCGGCGGTGCCGGTCGGGAATCGGGTGTAGGTCACCGAGGTGCCCTGGGCCAGATCCATCAGCTTGATCTTCGAGTACGACAGACTCAGGCTCTCGGAAGGTCTGTCGCCGCCGGAAGACTGCGAGTAGCCGCTGATGCGCGCCTCCTCCAACTCGACACGGTAGTAGACCGTCGGCCCGACCCCCGCCACGAAATCGAGTGTGCAAATCGTGAATGGCTCCTGGTTCAGGATCGCCGTCAGGAGCTTGATGGAGGAGGGATCGAGCATCTTCGTCAGCGTCACGTCGGACAGACTCGGTTGGCCGGTGGGAAGGCCGTCCAGGCCGATCCCCACGCCGATCCCATGTTGGAAGGAGTGGGTGTTGATCCAGTTGAGATGATTGGACTCGGTCGCATCGCCGGCGATGGTTCCCTGCGTGGCGCCCACGACGTTCAGGTAGATGCCGGCAGACGCCCCGCCGGCCAGGCAGAGCGCGGCGACGACGAGCGGTAGGAAGAGCGGGAATGACCATCGTTTCAGCATGATGCGGCCCTCGGTGGGTGGAAGATGCGCCTCGGCTGCTCGTCCGCTGCTGGGACGACGAAGGACCATACCATCCGTGCGCCGCAAAGAAAGCGAGAATTGCCACGCGCGATCGCCGGCGACTGGGGAAGTGCACCACTTCGTCGGACCCAAAAGCCAGCGGCCACCCCGAGGGGTGGCCGAAGGAGACGACGTTTGCGCTGGCGGTGAAATGTTTCAGGTCACTGAAGCAGCGTGACGCGCACCTGCCGTGCCCGGTCCCCGATGCGCAGGTGGACGAAGTACATGCCCTTTCGCACGCGCACGCCCTGCTCGTCGCGCCCGTCCCATAGGACGGCGTGGTGTCCGGCCGACTGGATGTCGCTCGCCAGTGTGCGGACCATGCGTCCGGCGATGTCGTACACGCCGATGCTCACGCGTTGGTCCGTCGAACCCACGTCGTACGCCATGCGCATGCCGGCGCTGAACGGGTTCGGTGTGGGCCGCTCGAGATGCTCCATGTTCCAGGTCGGGGCGGGTGAGCCAGCGATTGCACCGAGCGTGTCCGGCGAGGAGACGGCGTCCGGTCCGAGCCGGGGTCTCGAGACGTCAGTTGTATCGGGCGGGCCGGTGAAGACGGGCCCCCCGGCTCCGCCGGCTCCGCCGCTCCGGTCGCCACTGGACTGTCGCTCGTTCTCACCCGACGGGTCCATGCCGTCCGGCGAGCCCGCGATGTCGGTGGTCTTCGCCACACCGATCTGCAGGCCATCGGGGTCTTGATCCACGACCTGACCGTCGATCAGGGTCCGGAAGTCGTAGTGGCAGCCCATCGTCTCGTCCATGTACGTCCCGACCAGTGACTTGAGCGAGTACTTGACGCTGATGATGAACACCTGGCCCGGTGTGGCGCCGGACACCCGGACCGCCCCCTGCCCCGGACCCGTGTTCTCACCGAGTTGACCGCGCTGGCAGTCCTGATCGAAGAGCGACACTTGGGCCTGCTGTAACTCGCAGAACGGGAAGCCCTCATTGTCCTTGGTCTGCTGGATCTGGATGGTGAACTCGGCACGCGGTGCCGTGACCTTCGTATAGTAGAAGAACACGCCGGGCGCGATGCTGGTGATGATGTTGTTCTTGACGACCCAGTTCACGTCACCGTAGAGCGGATCGCCGGTGCCGTTCATGTAGGTCTCGCAGGTCACGTTGGTGTGAGCGAGCATCCCGACGCAATCGCGGTGCCGGAACGCTCCGCCGCCCGTCGCGGTACAGCCCAGCGCGTCGGTGACAGTGACCGTGTAGCGACCCGTGTCGGCGACGGCCATGCACTGCGTGGTGGCGCCGTTGCTCCACAGGTACGTATAGGGCGCCACGCCATTCGCCGCATTGGCGCACATCTGGGCCGAGTTGATGCCGCTGCACAGGACTCGGTCCGCTACCGTCACCGTGGTCCGCACGAACGTGAGCTTCACCTGGTCGTTCGCGGCCAGGCACGGCCCGGCGGGATCGTCCGTCGTGAGCGTCAGCGTGACGCTGCCGCCAGCGAGTTCGCCCGCCGAGGGCGCGTACAGCGCGTTGAGGGCCGAGGCCGACGGCGTGAACACCCCGGCTCCGCCGCTCCACGTGGCCCCCGTGGTCCCGCCGCCGAACGAGCCCGCGAGTCGGATGTCCGTCACCGACGCCGCGCAGGCCATCTGGTCAGGGCCCGCGTTCACCGTCGCCGCCGGCCGGATGAAGACCGTCATCTGGTCGCTCACTTGCGGGCAGGGCCCCGACGAGGCCGCAGTCGTCAGCGTCAGCGTGACGCTCCCGGCCGCGATCTCCGCGGGCGACGGCGTGTAGCTGGCATTGAGAGTCATGATGTTCGGGTTGAATGTGCCCGACCCGCCGCTCCAGGTGCCGGCCGCTGACGAACCGCTCACCACGCCGCGCAGCTGGACCTGCGGACTGCTCGAGCAGGCGACCAGGTCAGTCCCTGCATCGGCGATCGCTGCCGGGACGATGTTGATGCGCACCTGATCGCTCACCGCGCCACACGGCCCGGCGGGATCGTTCGTGGTGATCGTCAGCGTGACACTGCCCGCGGCGATCTCGGCTGCGGAGGGCGTGTAGATGGCGTTCAAGTTCGACGCGTTCGGGTTGAACGAGCCGGCCCCGCCACTCCAGGCGCCACTCGTCGCACCACCGGCCACGGCGCCCGCAAGTTGCGCCTGCGGGCTGCTGGAGCACACGCTCTGGTCGGCGCCAGCGTTCGCGATGGCCGCGGGGACGATGTGGATGCGCACCTCGTCGGTCACAGCGGGGCAGGGCCCCGCCGGATCATCCGTGGTGAGTGTCAAGGTGACGCCGCCAGCGGCAAGCTCGGCCGCTGTGGGTGTGTAGATCGCGTTCAAGCTCGTGGCGTTGGGGTTGAACGAGCCGGCCCCGCCGCTCCACGTGCCGCTGGTCGCACCGCCGCCCACGAGACCGGCCAACTGCGCCTGCGGGCTGCTCGTGCACAGGGTCTGGTCGGCACCCGCGTTCGCCGTGGCCGCAGGACTGATGCTGATGCGTACCTGATCACTCACCGCGCCACACGGCCCCGCCGGGTCGTTCGTGGTGAGTGTCAGCGTCACACCCCCCGCGGCGATCTCGGTCGTGGTCGGCGTGTACACCGCGTTCAAGTTCGACGCGTTCGGGCTGAACGAACCGCCACCGCCGCTCCACGCACCGCTCGTCGCACCGCCGGCCACGGAGCCCGCGAGTTGCGATTGCGGACTGGTCGCGCACACCGTCAGGTCGGCGCCGGCGAAAGCGGTAGCCGCCGGCTGGATGAGGATCGTGACCTGATCGCTCCCTTGCGGGCAGGGACCGCCCGCCGTCGTCGTCGTGAGCGTGAGTATCACGCGCCCCGCGGCAATCTCTTCAGGGCTCGGGGCGTAGCTCGCGTTCAGTGCGGACGTGCTGGGGCTGAACGTGCCGCCCCCGCCGGACCAAACGC
>CAZADU010000072.1:0-1867 GCA_964483945.1 uncultured bacterium | reverse complement strand
CGCGCGCCGGCCGGTGCCCGTCGCGGACGCGATCGACTTTCGCACCACACCCGCCGCCGGGACCTTTCGCTACGACATAGGGCCGTTCGTGAAAGTGCCCCCCACCTACGTGTTTGACATCACCGACCCGCTGCATCCGGTGGAGCTGCTCGGCGCCCAGGCGAGCGGCACGGCCGGCGCGTACATGCTGGCCATGGCCGACACGCAGAGCGTCTCGCACCGTTACGCGGTCGTGCCGGACGCCATCCTCACGCAGAACTCCGCGCTCTTGCCGTCGAGCGCGCTGAGCGACGCGCCATTCACCAGCCTCGAGAACCTGCGCAGCGTGACACAGGCCGCCGATTACATCGTGCTCTACTACGACGGGTTCGCGGCCGCCGCCGATTCGCTCGCCGCGTGGCGCACCCAGCGCCTCCCGCTCATGCCGGGCCCGCCGCCGTACCTGACGAAGCGGGTGCCGATCTCGGCGCTCTACGACCAGTTCTCCGGCGGCCGCGTGGATCCGGGCGCGATTCGCAACTTCCTGCGCGCCGCCTCGGGATGGACGCGGCGGCCGCTGTACGTCACGTTCCTCGGCGACGCGTCGTTCGACTTCAAGGACATCACGGGGCGCGCGGTGCCCGGGCAGCCCGGCTGCCTGCTGCCGACCTACGAGAACAACTTCGACCCGCAGTTCCTGATCCGCCGCCAGTACGCCACCGATGACTGGATGGAACGTGGACGACCCGATCGAGGTGCTGCCGGATTACCTGAGCGGCCGCATCCCCGCCGGTGACGCCGCGAGTGCGCTGGACGTGGTCACGCGCAAGCTGCTCGCCTACGAGCGCAGCGCGCCGTTTGGCGAGTACCGCAACGCGGCGCTGCTCATGGCGGACGACAACGCGCAGGGCGATGACTGCGACCCCATCGGCTGGGGACACGTGATCCAGACCGACCAGCTGAACCTGCTGAAGACGCCGTTCGAGACCGACCGTGAGTACGTCTACCTGCACACGTTCCCGACGGGCCCGGGCGGGACCAAGCCCGACGCTCGCGCCGAGCTGTTCCGTAACCTCAACGACGGTGCCTCGGTGTTCAACTACGTCGGTCACGGCAGCCCGTTCAAGATGACCGACGAGGGCGTGTTCCTCGACAGCGACGCCGGCACGCTCACGAACGGCCTCAAGCTGCCGCTGCTGGTCGCGGCCTCGTGCGACGTCGGCAAGTTCAACGACCCCACCGTGCAGAGCCTCGGCGAGCGCCTGATCATGTCCACGACCGGCGGCAGCATCGGCGTGATCTCGGCGACCGAGCAGGCGCTCTCCGGTCTCAATAGCTTCCTGAACGGTCTCATCTACGACGCGCTGTTCACGCGCGACACGCTCACGCTCGCCGGCGTGCAGCTCCCCTCCGCGGGCCAGTACCACCTGCCCGCCTCGGCCGCGCTGCTCGCCGCCAAGTCGGTGCCCGAGGCGCAGGGGACCAACAGCCAGAAGTACCAGCTGATGGGTGATCCGGCCACGCTGCTGAACCTGCCACGACTGTGGACGGAGCTGAGTGTGACCGATCCGCTGGGTGTGCCCGTGACGCAGTTTGTGCGCGGCCAGCGCGTGCTGTTCTCGGGCCGCGTGCTGGACCAGCCGGGCGGCAATCCCGTCCCACTCGACGGAGTGGCGAGTGTGCTGATCGAGGACTCCGCACCCACGAACCTGACGCCGAACGAGTGCCAGGGTTCGGTTCCTTACCGCTTCAGCGCCGGCCCCATGTACCACGGCGACGTGACGCTGACGGGGGGCACATTCAGCGGACAGTTTGTGGTCTCACTCGATGCCACCACCGGGACGGTCGGCCGCATCCGTGCCTACGTGCAGGGGCAGGCCCCGGGCAG
>CAZADU010000071.1:0-3160 GCA_964483945.1 uncultured bacterium | reverse complement strand
CGGTGAGTGCGGTATGCGTGTGCGAGGTGTTCCAGCCCGCGGGGAACAGCAGCTCGAGGCCCAGCACCGGGTGGTAGAAGCGCGTGCCTTCGAACCATCCGTAGCGCGGGTTCTCGCCGTAGACCAGGTTGCGCATGCGATCGAGGTAGCCACGCTGCCGCACGATCAGGTTCGCCCGGCCCGCCGCCGCCTTGGCCGCGAGGCCTGTCGTGCGCTCGGCACGCGAACCCGGGTCGGGGTGGGTCGAGAGGTACGACGGCAGGGTCTGACCCGCGCGCTCGGCGATGCGTTGCAGCGTGCGGTAGGTGCCCGGGATCTCGCGCGGGTCGAACCCCGCCGTGGCCGCGTAGCGCACGCCCAGTTCGTCCGCCTGCGTCTCGTCATCACGCCCGTACTTGAGCATGAGCAACCCCAGCGATTGCTCGGCAAGCGGGCTGTAGCGCCGGAACTCGGGAGAGACCATCGAGGCGAGCCCCATTCCCAGGCCCGCCATCTGCTGCTTGGTGATCTGCCGTGCCGAGTGCCGCGCGGTGACATGCCCGATCTCGTGGCCCAGCACACCGGCCAACTGCGCTTCACTCTGCATGTGCGCGAGCAACCCGCGGGTCACATAGATGTACCCGCCCGGCATGGCGAACGCGTTCACGACCGCATCGTCGAGCACGGTGAACTTCCATGGCAGGTCCGGCTGATCCGACGCTCGCGCCACCTTGCGCCCGACGCTGTCCACGTAAGCCGCGAGTGCCTCGTCGTCGTAGCGGCCGTACTCCGAGACCGCCGCTCCGTAGCCCTCACGTCCCATCGCGGCCTCCTGCGCCGGCGTGACGAGCGAGAACTCCTTCTTGCCCGTGGCGGGATTCAGGGCACAGCCTGCGGAGAACAGCCCGGCGAACACGGCGAGCGCCGGGACGAGCAGGGTCAGACGGTGGCGAAGCGGTGGTCTCATCGGGCTCCCTCCGGTGGTTCGGCGAACCTCGTGGATGGTGGACCGCCTTGCGGTCGGCCTCCGCCCCTACTCACGTTTTCAAGAGCCTGGTCTCTGTCTCTCGGCCTCGCCGCAGCTCCCGCCGAATCCACCTCTAGTAGCGCGGGACGGACTTGTCCACCTCGCGCGACCAGGCGTCGATCCCCCCGGTCAGGTTTCTCAGCCGCGTGAACCCCTTCGTCTTGAGGAACTGCAGCGTCCGCAGGCTTCTCACCCCGGTGTGGCACGCCAGCACGAGAGTTCGGTCGGTGGGCAGTTCCTGCAGCTTCACGGGCACGAGCGCCATGGGAATGTGCAGCGCGCTGGGGAACTTCGCGATCTGCAGCTCGAACGCCTCGCGCACATCCACCACCAGCACCTCCTCGCCTCGAGCCATCCGCTCGGCGAGATCGCGCACACTGATCTCGACCGGTTCGCTCGAGGCCGCCCCCGCGGCGGTCTCGCCCGGCACGGGTGCTCCGCCGCAGAACTGGTCGTAGTCGATGAGTTCCTGGATGGTGGGGTTGACGCCGCAGACGGGACACGCGGGATCCTTGCGCAGCTTGAGCTCGCGAAAGCTCATCTCGAGCGCGTCATAGAGGAGCAACCGGCCCACCAACGTGTCGCCCGTGCCGAGCAACAACTTGATCGTCTCGGTCGCCTGGATCGAACCGATCACGCCGGGCAGCACGCCCAGCACGCCGGCTTCGGCGCAGCTCGGGACCACGCCGGGAGGCGGCGGCTGCGGAAACACGCAGCGGTAGCACGGCCCGTGCGCGGCATCGAACACGCTGGCCTGGCCCTCGAAGCGCAGGATGCTGCCGTAGACGTTGGGCTTGCCGGCCAGCACGCAGGCGTCGTTCACCAGATAGCGCGTGGCGAAGTTGTCGGTTCCATCGGCCACGACGTCGTAGCGGCGCACCAGGTCGAGCGCGTTGGTGCGGTCGAGCCGGAACTCGTGCGGCTCCAGCTTCACGTGCGGGTTCAGGTCATGCAGCCGCGCGGCGAGCGACGCCAGCTTGGATCGGCCCACGGCCGCGGTGCCGTGCGCGATCTGGCGCTGCAGGTTCGACTCCTCGACCGTGTCGAAGTCCACCACTCCGATCGTGCCTACGCCGGCGGCGGCGAGGTAGAGCGCGAACGGCGAGCCCAGCCCGCCGGCGCCCACCAGCAGCACGCGGCCGGCTTTCAGGCGGCGCTGGCCCTCCTCGCCCACTTGGGCGAGCGAGAGATGGCGGCCGTAGCGGCGCAGTTCTTCGGGCGAGAGCGCGCCGGGTGCGCCAAGAGCTCTGGGGTCGCGGTTCACGTGTACTCCGAGGGTTCGCGGGGTCGTGCGATGGACGTTAGGCGCGAGGTCATGGCGCGGCAAGTGAAGCCCCAGCGCCGGCGAGCCGCACGGCGCGCGACCTCCCGACGTGACAGGCAGCGCGCCGCGCAATCGGCTAGGATGCGCGCGCCGCGCGGCACGCACCGCGCGAGCCTCAGCCCCTGACCGACGCCGACCCGACCCGGACTCCGGAGGACTCCCGTGAGCCCCAAGATCAGCGCCGACGCCGCGCTCGACCGCCTGGCCGTCAACACCATCCGCTTCCTCGCCGTGGACGCCGTCGAGAAGGCGCGCTCCGGTCATCCGGGCATGCCGATGGGCATGGCGGACGTGGGCTACGTGCTGTGGACCCGGTTCCTGCGTCACGACGCCCAGGACCCCGCCTGGCCCGGACGCGACCGCTTCGTGTTATCCGCGGGCCACGGCTCGATGCTGCTGTACTCCTTGCTGCACCTGGCGGGCTTCGATCTGCCCATGGAGGAGTTGCAGCGTTTCCGTCAGCTCGGCAGCCGCACGCCGGGGCATCCGGAATACGGCCTCACGCCCGGTGTGGAGACCACCACGGGCCCGCTCGGTCAGGGCCTCGCCAACGCCGTGGGCATGGCGTTGGGTTCGCGCATGGCCGATGCGCGCTTCGCGTCCGGGGGCTTCTCGCCCTCGGCCTATCGCGTGTTCGCAATCGCTGGTGACGGCTGCCTGATGGAGGGCATCTCGCACGAGGCCGCCTCGCTCGCCGGGCACCTGGGGCTCGGCAACCTCGTCGTGATCTACGACGACAACCACATCACCATCGACGGGGCGACCGAGCTGACGTTCAGCGACGACACCGCCAAACGGTTCGAGGCGTACGGCTGGCAGGTGCTGCATGC
>CAZADU010000070.1:0-1621 GCA_964483945.1 uncultured bacterium | reverse complement strand
GTGGTGGTGCCGCCGCTGCGCGAGCGCAAGTCGGACGTGGCGCGGCTGGCGCAGTACTTCCTGGAACGGTTCACCGCCGCCGAGGGCCGCGGGCCCATGACGCTGGCCGACGACGCACGCGAGCTGCTCGAGGAGTACCACTGGCCCGGCAACGTGCGCGAGATGCGCAACCTCATGGAGCGCGCCGTCGTGCTGGTGCCCGACGCGCGGATCACCGCCGCCGACCTGGACGCGTGGCTCGAGAGCCCGCCCGAGGAGGGCGAGGACGCGGGCCTGAAGGGCAAGGTGGCCCGCAGCGAGATCGACACCATCCGGCGCGCGCTCGAGGCCGCCGACTGGAACGTGACGCAAGCCGCCGCGGGGCTGGGCATCGACCGGACGAACTTGCATCGGAAGATGCGCAAGTACGGGATCGCGCGGCGGTAGGGGGGCAAGCGGCAGGAGCGTGGCGGCGGCGAATCGGGCATCGCTTCGGGACCATGCACAGCGCTGACCGTGTGATCCGTCACCGGTGTCCCTGGTCCGGACCAGTCGTTGTCATCCACGTCTCCGGTTGGTTCCGCCACCTTTGTGCCTGGGCTTGACCGCAGATTCTTCTTGACGGGTTCGCGCCGCGGCACTGTTCGAGAACGCGAGTCCGTCACGGGCGTGCGCTCATATGCTCGTGAGCCGCCCGTGCGACGGTGTTCCGCACGACTTCGCGAGATTTGTCGTCGCGACGCGTTTCGTGAGGCCTGCGGGCATGCACGAGCGCCGAAAACACGCGTGATAGCGTTCGTGTGCGCCCCCGAGCGCACCCGCCCCCGCGGAGCAACGCCCATGCACCGTTTCTCGCGGATGCACCTGTCGCCCGAAGTCGCCCTTCGTATCGCTGAGAAGCTCGACCTTGAGGAGAAGTCCAAGCTCGCCGAAGGCATCGCCGTCCTTGCCGTGATCGACCACCGCCGGGACTTCCTGGCCGCCGGCTACTCCTGCATGCGCGACTACTGCACGGGCCGGCTGCGCATGTCCGAGGGCAGGGCACTCCGGCGCATCCAGGTCGCCCGGGCCGCGCTCAAGTTCCCGGACGTCTTCGAGTGCCTCGCGGATGGCCGGCTCAGCGTGGCCACCGCGGTCGTACTCGTGCCGCACCTCACGCCGGAGACGGCGACCGAGATGCTCGCGACCACCGCCTTCAAGAGTAGGGATGAGATCGTCCGCCTGATGGCGTCGCGTTCGCGGCAGCCTGTGGCGACGCTTACCGAAGCTGCGGACGCGCCTGATGTTGAGACTTCGTCAGGTTCACTCGCCCCGGGGCGAGTGAAGGAGCTCTCGGATCTGTGCGCGCCGCAGGCATGTGACCACGCCACCAGCTCGTCCGCGTCCTCGCACGCGAGTTGCGCGCGTCGCGGACGGATCTCGCCCTCCGCGACGGGTGGCCACGAGGTCCGGCTGTCCCTCACGGACCAGGAACACGACGACCTGCGCCGGGCGCAGGCGCTCCTCGGCCACGCGGTGCCGTCCGGCGACCCGGCGCTGGTCTACGCGCGGGCGATGAAGCACTACCTCGCACACTTGGAGAAGCAGCGTTTCGGCGTGAAGCGTGGCGCAGCGGCGGCAGGCAGAGCCGTGAGCGAGAACG
>CAZADU010000069.1:0-2074 GCA_964483945.1 uncultured bacterium | reverse complement strand
CCGAGGATGTCCCACACCTCGGGCTTCTCGCGCTCGACCAGTCGCTTCGCACTCTTGACGGTCTGCACGTAGCCGCGGTCCTCGAGCTTGCGGATGATGAACGGCTTGAACAGTTCGAGCGCCATGTTCTTGGGCAGGCCGCACTGGTTCAGCTTGAGCTCCGGCCCGACGACGATCACGGAACGGCCCGAGTAGTCCACACGCTTGCCGAGCAGGTTCTGGCGGAACCGGCCCTGCTTGCCCTTGAGCATGTCCGACAGCGACTTGAGCGGCCGGTTGCCCTGGCCGCGCACCGCACGGCTGCGCCGGCCGTTGTCGAACAGCGCGTCCACGGCCTCCTGCAGCATGCGCTTTTCGTTGCGCAGGATGACCTCGGGCGCCTTGATGTCCATGAGCTTCTTCAACCGGTTGTTGCGGTTGATGACGCGGCGGTAGAGGTCGTTCAGGTCCGACGTCGCGAAGCGGCCGCCCTCGAGCGGCACCAGCGGACGCAGGTCCGGCGGCAGCACCGGGATGCACTCCAGGATCATCCACTCGGGGCGGTTGCCGCTGTGACGGAACGCCTCGACGATGCGGAGCCGCTTGAGCAGCTCCTTCTTGCGCTGCACGCTCGTCTCCATCTTGGACTGCGCGCGCATGTCGGTGGACAGCTCATCGAGATCCAGCTCGCCGAGCAGGTCGCGGATGGCGTCGGCACCCATCTTCGCCTTGAGCGCGGAGTCCGGCTGCTCGTCGACAACCTCATTGTACTGGTCCTCGGTGATGATCTCGCGCTTCTTGAAGCCGGTGTTGCCCGGCTCGATCACCACGTACGACTCGTAGTACAGGATGCGCTCGAGATCGCGGATGCTCATGTCCAGCAGATGGCCGATGCGCGACGGCACGCCCTTGAAGAACCAGATGTGCGAGACCGGAACGGCCAGCTCGATGTGACCGAGCCGCTCGCGGCGCACCTTGGCCTGCGTGACCTCGACGCCGCAGCGGTCGCACACCACGCCGCGATAGCGGATGCGCTTGTACTTGCCGCAGTTGCACTCCCAGTCCTTGACCGGGCCGAAGATCTTCTCGCAGAACAAGCCGTCCTTCTCTGGCTTGAACGAGCGGTAGTTGATCGTCTCCGGCTTGGTGACCTCGCCGTGCGACCAGCTCCGAATCACGTCCGGCGAAGCCAGGCGGATGCGGATCTGGTTGAAGTTCAGCTTGCGCCGCTGATCGCGGTCCTCGAAGCGTCCGAACCCCATACGGGTGGTCGCCGCGTTCAGTGTCGCCTGCAGATCGGTGTCCTGGATCATTTCAGCACTCCCTCAGGTCCCGCCCGCCGCCCCTCATCTGGAGACGGCGAGCCATGGGGCCGTGGATGCACGGGAAGCACGCTTCAGGTCGTTTCCTCGAATTGGACTTCCAGGCACAGGCTCTGGAGTTCTTTGACGAGCACATTGAAAGATTCCGGCGTGCCGGGCTCGGGCGGGTTCTCGCCCTTCACGATCGCCTCGTAGATGCGCGACCGTCCGCCGACGTCGTCGGACTTGACCGTGAGCAATTCCTGAAGTGTGTAGGCCGCGCCGTAAGCCTCGAGCGCCCACACCTCCATCTCGCCGAAGCGCTGGCCACCGAACTGCGCCTTGCCACCCAGCGGCTGCTGGGTGACGAGCGAGTAGGGGCCGGTTGAGCGAGCGTGGATCTTGTCGTCGACCAGGTGCAGGAGCTTGAGGATGTACATGTGGCCGATCGTCACCTTGCCCTCGTAGGGCTCGCCGGTGCGGCCGCTGTAGAGCTGGAACTTGCCCTCGGCGCGGTTGCCCGCCTTCTTCGACTTGTCGACGCCGAGGTCGATGCCGCGATCGTCGCCGTGCTCCTCCTGCCACTTGACCATCGCGTTGTCCACGTCCTCGAGGGTGGCGCCGTCGAAGACGGAGGTCGCCACGTTGACGCGGTTGCGGTTGCGCCCGCGCTCTGCGTAGGACGGGGTGCCGTCGTCGTACCAGCCTTCGCCGGCGACCCACCCGAGGTGGGTCTCCAGGATCTGGCCGATGTTCATTCGGCTCGGCACGCCGAGCGGGTTGAGGATGACGTC
>CAZADU010000068.1:0-4177 GCA_964483945.1 uncultured bacterium | reverse complement strand
GATGCGCGGCGGGGCCGGCGAGCAGGCGATCATCCTCCTCGATCGGTTCGGACGGACTCCATTCGGTCAGGCGCTTGAGTTCCGCCGCGAAGGTGATGCAGGCCGCGGTGCGCCCGAGAAGCGACGCGATAGAGGCCGTGTCGGGGTTCGCCGCCAGCGACAGGAGTCGCGCCTCCGTCGGGATGGCATGTGCGTCGCAGAACAGGCGGAACTCCCGCAGCCAGCCGGCCAGGACCGCCAGCGCATTCGTGTCGCTGGTCTCCCCCTGCCACCGAGCCCCGAACATCGCGCGGGCAGACGTTGCGCTGGCGCCCAGAAAGGCGAGGTGCTTCTGGAGCTGGACCGTCTGCTCGAGGTGATCGGCCTGTTCCCCGAGCGTTGCCCGATAGCCGGGTAGCCGCCACTTGAGCCAACGCGCACGGACCTCGCGGTAGTCTTGATGCATCATGCGGTGCCAGCTGGCGTGGCGCAGGCGGACGACAGCGATGTCCGCATCGAGGACCGCGGCAAGGGCGTCCGGCACGAAACGCCCGGCCGCCTCGGCACGGAGTCGCGCGGCGGCGGCCGCAGCTTTGATCAGCTGTCCGGGCAGGCCGTCACTAGTCTCCGACCAGACAAGGTGCTCGAGCACGCCCTGCTCCATGCCTGGAGACATCGCTAACAGCTTCCCGAACGCGGCTGCGGTCGCGGCGTCCCCCACCGTCCGAAGGGCTCCCAGATGCATCAGGCGCTCGACGTCCGAAGCGGCGCGAGTCCATTCCGAGATGGCTTCGAGCGAATCGTCCAGGAGCTTCCCAAGGTCCTCCAGCGCGTCTCCCGAGTAGTAGTCGCGCTGCGTGAAGCGCCACGGATGTTGCCTCGGATCGCCGACGGGGTCCGCGGTCGCCGACCAGGCTTCCAGTGCAGCGATCGCATCCTGGAGCTTCGTCTCGTCGACCTCGGATGCGCTCCCGGTCCATCTCCACGCAGGTGCCTCCCGGACGAACTCCACCCCGCCGATCGCGCGGTACGGGCTCCATCCGAGCGCCCCGAACGGTGCGTGAATCTGGCGCGCGTATTCGGAGAGCACCTGACGGGAAGCGGCGAGTCGCACCGCGGACTCCGCCGAGTAGGGTGCGGCTTCCAGCGTGGCCTGCCACGAGCGCTCAAGATCGGCGATGGCCGCATTGCGACGGGCCTTGTGGCTGTGCAGCTCGAAACAGAAGTCCCCAAGCCCCACCTTTCGGAGCCGGCTGAACACCACCTCAAGCGCCGCCATCTTCTCGCTGACGAACAGTACCGTCTTGCCCGCGCCGATCGTCTGAGCGATGAGGTTGGCGATCGTCTGAGACTTGCCGGTCCCGGGCGGCCCTTCGATCACGAGGTCGTGTCCGCGGTCGACCGCCGCCAGCGCGCGAAGCTGGCTCGCATCGGTGTCCATGACGACTCGGGCGGACTCGGGTGGATAGGCATGGTCCAGTTCCAGTCCGGCGATATCCGCGGGTATGCCAGGCGGGACGCCGTCACCCGGGTTGCAGAGTCTCTGGGCGAGCGGGTTGGAAACAAACGCCGCGAGGTTGCGCTCGAGGTCCTTGAACATTACGAGCTTCTGGAACGAGAACAGCCCCAGATAGATCTCGTCGCGCAGGTCCCAGTCCGCGAACTTCGCGATCGCCGCACGGACGTTGTCGAAGAACTGGATCGGATCCTCGATCTCGCCCTGATCGGGAAGCTGAACGTCAAAGTTCCTACGCAAGTATTCCGAGAGCGTCGGATTGACGATGGGTCCCTCGTCCGTGACCTTCAGCTTCGGCAGGCTGTTCCGGCCCCCCTGCTCCAGCTCCACCTCCAGCAGGAGCACCGGCGCACGCTGCAGCCCCTCCGAGTCCTCGATGGGTCGGAAGTGGAGCATCCCGAGCGTGATGAACAGCGTGCCGACCCCCTGCTCGTCCATGGCGCTCTTCGCCTGCTGTTGGATATATCGGAGGGAGCGCTCGAGCTGGACTCGGTCCAGGCGCGTCTGGAGACAGTCGTCGCGATGGCGATCAGCGAGGTCCTCGACCGGCTGGAAGCGCATCGCGATCTCGTCGAGCCACAGCGCGCGGAAGACCTCGGAGGGCAGCTCATCGACGAGGGCGATTGTGGACCGGCGTGTGGGCTTGAAATTGAGCAGCCGGTTCCGTCGCGTCAGGTCGAGAAGCTTCAGCTTCCATTCCTCGATCTGCTTCCTGACCTTTTGATCCAGCAGAGTCGGCATGGGGATGGGTTCCATCGGCTTCGGGCTTGACGAACCTCAAGGACAGCAACCATCCCATGCTATCCCCATGCCATGGGATCCGCACGGAAGGTGGACCGAGCGCCTCGACACGGGGTGGCGGGCTGACCGAACTTGATGCGCCGGCCGCGAGCCTCCGGAACGGGGGCCGACCGCGCGCCTCTGCCCCGCGCCGGCCCCCCACCCCGCTGGAGCCGCCTGCCGCGGCTCGACGCCCCCGCCACCCCGGCTCGCGCTGGTGCGAAGCTTGCGTGGGAGTGTCCACGTCGCGCCCACGCGCCCGTGGATCGCGCGTCAGGCCGCCACGCCCGCCAATACAGCCCGGAGGCCGTCCATATCGCGCAGCCAGTCCCGCAGGTGGTTCCAAGTATGGACGGTGAGGGACGCCAGATTGGTCCTGAAGCAGCCTTGGTGTTCGGGCTCCCCCGCCACGGCCCGGGCTGCCCATGTCCTCTGGGCCTGCTGCTCTGCCTCTATTTTGTGAGACACCCCGCGACTACTCATTCTGAGAGTCTGGTGGGCCACAGGCGGGGCGGTCCAAGTCGTCGTCGGATTCACATGGCAGTTGCCGCGTTCACCGGGGGCGGACGGCCCCGTGGTAGGGTCGGCAGATCATGCCAGAAGAAACTCTTGGGCGTTATCGAATTCTCGGACCGCTTGGCCGTGGCGGCATGGGGCAGGTGTTCCTCGCCGAGGATCCCGTGCTCGGGCGCCAGTTGGCGCTAAAGGTATTGCCCGATGAGTTCAGCCATGATCGGGCCCGCCGAGAGCGGCTCTTCGATGAGGCCCGCGCCGCGTCTGCTCTCAATCACCCGAACATCGTTGTGATCCATGACGCGGGGGAAACCGATGGGCGCGTCTGGATCGCGATGGAGCGGATCGAGGGGCAGACCCTGCGGGAATGGGCGCGCGCAAGGGAATCACCGGAACGCATTCTCAAGGTGATCCGACAAGTGTTGGCCGCGCTGGCGGTCGCCCACAACGCCGGATTGGTCCACCGCGATCTCAAGCCGGACAACCTGATGGTCCGCTCCGACGGTCTCGTGAAAATCCTCGATTTCGGACTCGCGCGAAACATGGACGCCGCGGCGGACGGACGCACGCAGACCATGCTCGGGATGGTTGTCGGAACGCCATCCTACATGTCTCCGGAGCAGATCCTGGGCCAGCCGGCGGGCCCATCGAGCGACCTGTTCTCGCTCGGCACGATCCTCTACGAACTACTCACGGGGCGGCATCCATTCCTTGTGGGCTCGACCGTGGACACAATGCACCAGATTCTTCACGAAGTTCCAAAACCCCCATCGACGTTGAACCCAGATTTGTCCGGCGACTTCGATTTCGTTCTCGGCAAGGTTCTCTCCAAGGTCTCCGCCCGGCGCCAAGCATCCGCACGGGACCTGGACAATGATCTGGACTCGCTCGAATGCGGGAGGCTCGCCGGGAAGGTGGTGGCCGGTCCCGCTCCAGGCAGCGGCCCTCAGGCGATTGCGGTCCTCCCCTTCAAAAACATCGGCGGCGACCAGAGTCTCGCTTACCTCGGCGTGGGGCTAGCGGACGCCGTCATCACGAGGCTCTCCACGTCACCCGATCTCGTCGTGCGCGCCATGTCCTCGGTTCTCACGTTCGAGAACCAGGCCGTCGATCCACGACACGTCGGTCAGGAACTGGAGGTGAGCGCTGTCCTCGACGCCTCGTTCCAGCGCCTGGGAGATCGGTTCCGCGCCACCGCCCGGCTCATCGCGACTCCCAGCGGTCGGTCGCTCTGGGCGGGCAAGGTGGATGGGCGAAACGAGGACATCTTCGAAGTGCAAGACCAGGTCGCCCACGGGATCGCGGAGGCCCTCACGGCTCGTTTGACCGCCGAGCACGAGCCAGCACCGAGCGGGACCCATGCGCCCTTGCCGGAGGCGTACGACCGAA
>CAZADU010000067.1:0-4666 GCA_964483945.1 uncultured bacterium | reverse complement strand
GGCGGCAACGGCTACTGTGGTCGTCATACGTTCGATGTCGGCGCCCCGGCCCACGTTTGAACGGCTCACGTTCCGCAGGGGTCCGCTCTCCAACGCGCGCTTCTCGCCCGACGGGGCCACCATCGTGTATTCGGCGGCATGGGACGGCGAGCCGGTGCGCCTTTACTCGACCCGGCTCGACAGCCGCGAGTCGGGCTCGCTGGCGCTCCCGGATGCCCGCCTGCTGGCGGTGTCCTCGGCCGGAGAGCTGGCCATCGCGGTCGGAGCCGGTATGTCGCTCTCGGCGGGAAGACACCGCACACTTGCGCGCGTGCCGCTGTCCGGCGGCGCTCCCCGCGAGATCACCGAGGATGTCACCGAGGCCGACTGGTCCGCGGACGGGCGCGAGCTCGCCGTCGTGCGAGAGCTCGGCGAAGGGTGCTCACTGGAGTATCCCACGGGACACCCGATCCTCGGCTCGGCGACCGGGATGATGTCACCCCGCGTATCCGCGAGCGGTGACCGGATCGCGTTCATCGAACTCGATTCGCGCAGCGACTTCACTGTCGGCTACGTGTCGGTGGTGGATCGACAGGGTCGCAAGAGGCGACTCACGGGTCTGTGGCAGATGGTCCAGGGGCTCGCATGGTCCCCGCGCGGTGACGAGGTGTGGTTCACCGCCACCCACAAAGGGAGCGCGAAGCAGCTCTGGGCCGTCTCGATGTCCGGCCGCGAACGGTTGCTGCTGAGCACCCCCGGCGGCGTCACACTGCACGACGTCTCGAGGAATGGGCAGGTGCTGCTCGCCCGGGACGACTGGCGCAACACCCTGCTCGCTCGTCCGCCGGGAGAGGAGCGTGAGCGCGACCTGTCCTGGCAGGACCTGACCGGGCTCGCGGCTCTCTCCGCGGACGGGCGGCGCGTGGTCTTCACGGAGTACAGCGAGGCCTACGGTTCCCAGCCGGTGGTCGGCATGCGCGGAACGGACGGCTCACCGGTGGTCAATCTCGGCTCGGGGTACGCGGGCGACCTGTCGCCCGACGGCAAGTGGGTGGTCGCCATCGTGCGCAAGCCGCTGCCCCGCGTTTCGCTGCTTCCGACCGGCAGCGGCGAAGCGCGCACTCTGGATCCCGGTCCCATGGTGGACCCCGAATGGTCGTGTTGGGCGCCCGATGGCAGGCGCGTCGTCTTCTCCGGTTGCGAATCCGGCCGGCCCGCGCGCATCTACGTGCAGGACGTGGCCGGAGGCCCTCCACGCGCGATCACGCCGGAAGGCACCGTGGGAGGATGGCACCTGGTCTCGCCCGACAGCCGCTACGTGTTGGCTACAATCCGCGACAGTTCGTATCTCTTTCCTCTCGACGGAGGTCCGCCGCGGCCAGTGCCGACCGTACAGCCCGGCGTGGACGCGATCCGCTGGCTTCCGGACGGCAGGTCCATCCTGGTGTGCGGGAGCAACCGGAACGACCTGCCCCTGTTGGTGGAGCGCATGGATCTGTACTCGGGAGCGCGCCACCCCGTGTGCGAACTGCTGCCATCCGATCGCGCCGGCGTGACCGGGATCGCGCAGATGATGTTCACTCCCGACCTGCGCGGCTGGGCCTACTCCTACTTTCGCAGGCTCTCCGATCTCTACCTGGTGCGCGGCCTGGACTGACGGGAAGCCGCGCGCACCGAGCCGGGCCCCCCCCCCCCCGGCGATAGCGCCGGTCCCGGCTGCTCGCTGCATCCCGGCGGCTGGCATGGCATCGTAAGCAGACTGACGCGCCCCACGTCCAACCGCGCCCCCACCGGAGGTCCCATGTCCATCCGCCCGGTACAGCGAGTCGTGCAGTCGCAGCCCACCACGGAAGGCGCAGGCGTGAAGTTGCGGCGCGCGTTCGGGTTCGGCGACACCGACGAGACCGATCCGTTCCTGCTGCTCGATGACTTCCGCAACGACCGGCCACAGGATTACCTCGCGGGCTTCCCATGGCATCCGCATCGCGGCATCGAGACCATCACCTACGTGCTCGCGGGCGAGGTCACGCACGCCGACAGTCTCGGCAACCAAGGCGCGATGGGCGCAGGCGACGTGCAGTGGATGACGGCGGGTCGCGGCATCCTGCATCAGGAGATGCCGCGCGGCGACGCGCAGGGCCGCATGCACGGGTTTCAGTTGTGGGCCAACCTGCCGTCGTCGCTCAAGATGACCGCGCCGCGCTATCAGGACGTCGCGGCGCGCGAGATCCCGGTAATCACCGACGACGACGGCACCCGCGTGCGCATCGTGTGCGGTTCGTTCTGGGATCGGCGCGGTCCCGTCGACGGCATCGCCGCCGACCCGCAGTACCTGGACGTGTGGGTGCCGCCGGGCCAGCGCAAGGTGTTGCCGGTGGACACGCGGCGCCGCGCGTTCGCGTACGTGTTCGAGGGCAGCGGCACGTTCCGAGACGCCTCGGAGCCCTACGGCGTGCTGGTCGAGCAGCCGGGCCCCGTCGAGATCGTGGCACGTGAAGCCGTGGGCGACCGCTCACTGGTGCTGTTCTCGGCGGGAGATGAAGTGGTCGTGAACGCGGGTGAACACGGCATCCGGTTCCTGCTCATCTCGGGCCAGCCGATACAGGAGCCGGTGGCGTGGTACGGCCCGATCGTCATGAACACGCAGGGCGAGTTGCGCCAGGCGCTGGCCGAGCTGAAGAGCGGGACGTTCATCCGCGAGCAGTGACGCTGGGCCGGCCGGCAGGCGTCACGACGAGGGCTCCAAAAAGCCGCGGGCCCCGTCGTGCGTGACGACGGGGCCCGAAAGTTGCGCGGCGTACCGGCTACTTGAGAAGCACCGCGTCCTTCATCGCCTTGGCGATGCGGAACTTGAGCACGCGCTTGGCCGGGATCTTGATGGCCTCGCCCGTCTGCGGGTTGCGGCCCATGCGGGCCTTGCGGTTCACGACCACGAGCTTGCCAACGCCCGGGAACACGAACCCGTTCTTCGCCTGCTTCGAAGCAAGCAGAGCGAGCTCTTCGAGGATGGCCGTGCCCGTCTTCTTCGTCACTTCGAACTTCGTCGCGATGTGCGACGCGACCTGCGTCTTCGTCATCATCTTCGCCATGGGATCCTTCCTCCTTGACTGGAGCCAGAGGTGAGAAAGCTGGACAGGCGTGAGTCGCACGCCTTGGCCGCTGGTGGGTATAGCAGTGCGGGCCGCAGTTTCAAAGGGAAAATATCGGGGCGCGTGGATTTCGCCTAGGCCTGACGCGGGCCGGACGCTGGCTGCGTCGGGGCGGCGGCCGCCGGAGCGGGTCTGCGAGCCCTCGGCGAGGCTCAGTCGATGAGTACCAACCGGCGGGTTCGTGTCGCCGAGCCATCGGTCGCACGCATGAAATAGATACCCGATCGAGCGCGCGAACCCCGCTTGTCGCGGCCGTCCCACGCGAACGAGTGGCTGCCTGCTTCGTACGTTCCATGCGCCAGAACGCACATGCGACGTCCGGCCGCATCGAACACGCTGACATCGACTTGTGAGCGTGCACTGAGGCTCAACTCGCAGCGCGTGGAACCCCTGGCAGGGTTCGGGAACGGCGCCGACAGCGCCAGCGCGGAGCCCTTGCGGATTGCCGGAACGGACAGCGAGACGGTGTTGAGGTCGAGGCTCCAGACCGAGCGACCATGGGTGAACGCGAACAGGCGCCGGCTGCCATGGTGCAGCTCCAGGTCCCAGACTGGCTGAACCGGCATGAACCCGCCCAGCGGCACCCAGGTGCCGCCCAGATCCCGGGTCTCGTAGACCCCCAGGTCGGTCGCGGCGTAGAGCGTGCCCGGCCGGACGGGGTCCACGACCAGGTCGTTCACGGGGGAATCGGGCAGGTTTCCGCTGATCTCCTGCCACGTCGTGCCGCGGTCGGCACTTCGGTGGACGCGCGGCGTGTGCTGGTCCTGGCCGAACCCCGAGTGCGAGACATAGACCACCTGAGGGTCCAAGGGGTCGGCCACGACGCGCGTCACATACAGGAGTGGCAGCCCCGCGGAGATCTCCTCCCACAGCCCGCCGGCGTTCTGCGAGCGCCACACGCGGGCATCATCGGTGCCGGCGAAGTAGAGGGCGGAGTCGGGCTTGGAGATGGCCACGGTAGTGATGGTGCCGTAGTTCACCGCGGCGCCGGGGTTCGTGGTGAGGTCGCCACTCACCGCCGACCACGAGCTGCCGTTGTTCGTGCTGCGGTACACGCGCTGGCTGCCGGACAGCATGATGTCGGGGTTGTCCGGGTCCATGACGAAGGGCGTATTCCAGTTGTAGCGGTCGGTGTTCCCCCAACCGGTGCTCGAGTTGAACACGGCGCCATTGGTGAGCGAGCGCTTCACGCCGCTCTTGTCGGAGCAGTACTGCCACTCGGCGAAGATGGTGTTCGTGTTGGCCGGGTGCACCAGCACGTGCATGCCGTCCGCTCCGAGGATCTGCCCCCAGCCGGCCGGGCCGGATTCGGTGCGCACGGTGCCGTTGTCCTGCGTGCCGCCCAGGATCTTGTTGGCGTTCCCGGCATCCACGGTGCCGGCGTAGAACTGCGTGATGGGCAGGTTGACGGTTTGCTGCCATTGCCCGGGCGGGCCCACAGGCCACCAGAATCCGCCGTCATTACCGAGGTACATGCGTGCGGGGTCCGAGGGGTCGAGCCAGACGGCATGCTGGTCCACGTGCGCGGTGCCGGTCAC
>CAZADU010000066.1:0-2211 GCA_964483945.1 uncultured bacterium | reverse complement strand
CAGCAGATCGAGCGGGTGCCGTCGCGAGGTTGGTAGGAATTAAGGGTGGCGTAGTCTCCGGGGTGTTCAACCTCGAATCATCCGGCGTTGAAGCGCCGGACTGGAGACCACGCCATGACAAGCAATACCACGAAGCTTGATTCCTCGCAGCCTGCGACCGATACGGCGGTCGATCTTTTCGACAACTGGTTCGATCCGATCGAAGCTGGGCTACGCGATCGGGTTCACGAATTCCTCCATGCCATGTTCGAGGGTGAACTCGACATGGCTCTGTCGCGGCCGCGCTACGCTCGCCGTGGGCAGCCATCGAGTTGCAATGGCGAGGGCGCGACTGGCGCCACCGGTCATCGCCACGGCCACCGGTCGCGGTCGCTGTTGGGAAGCTTCGGGCAAGTGGAGATCGCGATGCCGCGCGCCCGGCTGAACACCCCCGATGGCAAGACGACGGAGTGGAAGAGCCAGGTGCTGCGCGCTTACCAGCGGCGCACGCTGACTGCCGACGCGCTGATCGCCAGCGCCTACCTTGCCGGCACCAACACGCGCCGGGTGCGCCGTGCGCTCGGCGCCCTGTTCGGGGGCGCGGTGGGCAAGGACACGGTAAGCCGGGTGTGGCGTAAGGTGAAGAGCGATTGGGATGCCTGGAACGCCCGCTCGCTGGCCGACGAGCCGGTCGTGCGGCTCATTCTCGACGGAACCGTGGTGCGCGTGCGGCTCGATCGCAAGGCAACCTCGATCTCGCTGCTCGTTGTCCTCGGCGTGCGCGCGGACGGCCAGAAGGTGCTGCTCGCAATCAAGAGCATGGGCGGCGAGAGCGCCGAGGCTTGGCGCACCGTCCTCGACGATCTCGTCAAGCGCGGGCTGCGGCGGCCCGAGTTCCTCATCGTCGACGGCGCAGCGGGGCTCGACAAGGCCATCGCCGCCATCTGGGACGGCGTGCCGGTCCAGCGCTGCACGGTCCACAAGCACAGGAACCTTTTCGCGCACGCGCCCGACCGCCTGCACGAGGAGATCACGGCTGATTACACCGACATGATCTACGCGGCCACGCCCGAGGAGATCGAGGCGCGCCGCAAGGCCTTCGTCCGCAAATGGCGGCTCAAGCACCGCGCCGTCGCCGACAGCCTGGAAGAAGCCGGCGACCGACTCTTCACCTTTACACGCCTGCCGTCGAGCCAATGGCGCAGTGCGCGCACCACGAACGCGATCGAGCGATTGCACGAGGAGTTCAAGCGGCGGATCAAGACCCAGACCGTGCTGCCTTCCGCGGACACCGCCGCCATGCTGTTCTGGGCGCTGCTCGCTTCCGGTCATATCAACATGCGCAAAGTCGATGGCTGGCAGACGCTCGCCACAAAGCTCATCGATCAGACAATTGACCTCGCCGCTTGATCCGATACCCTCGTGTTACCGAAGATCGCGCCACACCGAATTCCAACCACTCCCGCTACGGCACCCCGCTTGGCGCGCAATCCCTCTCTTTCTTCTCCGTGTCTCTGTGCCTCTGTGGTGACTTTTCTTCCTTCTCCCCGGCTCCCCGGCTCCTGTTCACTTTCCTTGCGCGAGCGGGCGTGGTAACCGCCGGGCCATGCCCACGCCCGCCGACCGCATCGCTTTCCAAGGCTATCCCGGCGCCTACTCGAACCTGGCGTGCCGGAGCGCGTTTCCGCGTTTGACCGCGCTGCCGTGCCCGTCGTTCGAGGATGCGTTCGCCGCGGTGCGCGAGGGCAAGGCGGGGCTCGCCATGATCCCGATCGACAACTCGATCGCCGGCCGCGTGGCCGACATCCATCATCTGCTGCCGGATTCGGGACTCCACATCGTCGGCGAGCATTTCGAGCGTGTGGAGCATTGCCTGCTCGGCTTGAAGGGCGCGCCGCTCGAGGGCCTCGCGGAAGTGCACAGCCACGTGCACGCGCTCGGCCAGTGCCGGAAGGCGATCAAGAAGCTCGGCTTGAAGGCGGTGGTGCACGCCGACACCGCCGGCGCCGCCCAGGACGTGGCCGCGTGGGGCGACCCCGCCAAGGCCGCGATCTCCTCCAGCCTCGCGGCGGAAATCTACGGCCTCAAAGTTTTCAAGAAGAACATCGAGGACGCCGAGCACAACACCACGCGCTTCCTGGTGATGAGCAAGAAGGCCGCAGTGCCGAAGCCCGGCAACGGCCCCTCGATCACGTCGTTCGTGTTCCGCGTGCGCAGCGTGCCGGCCGCGCT
>CAZADU010000065.1:0-3625 GCA_964483945.1 uncultured bacterium | reverse complement strand
GGTGAGGTGGCCGGGGTCGTCGTCCGGCGGCACCGAGCGCGCGCGCTCGAACGAGACACACGCCTCGCGCGCCAGGCCCACGTCCCAGGTGAGTTCGCCCAGCACCATCTGGGCGGTGCCCAAGTCCTTCTCGAGCTGTCGCACGAGAAAGTCGCGGTGGGCGAGTGGGGGGACTTCGTCGATCAGCCGGCGCGCGTGCGTGAGCTTCTCGATCACGTCGCGCAGGCTGTCCGGGCTGCGCTCGCGCTCATACAGTTGAGCCACGACGCTCACCATGAGGGTCTCGGCTTCGCGGTAGTTGGCGAGCACGCGCTCGCGCGGCAGCGCCGGGTCGCCGCCCAGCAGCCACGCGGCGACGAGAGCGGCCACCAGGACCGTGGCTGCCAGCAGTGCGGCCAGCCGCTGCTGGCGGCGCGACCAGCGCATGATGCGGCGGGCGAGCCCGGGCCCGTGCGCGCGCACCGTGCGCCCCTCGAGCCGGCGGCGCAGGTCGTCGCCCAGTGCGCCCGCATCGGGGTAGCGGTCACGCGGCAGCTTTTCGAGCGCCATCATGACCACGCGCTCGAGCGGCCCGCGCAACTCGGGTGCAGCCTTGCCCAGCGGCTCCGGTTCCACGGTCAGGATCGTGATCACGGCCCGGTGCAGCGACAGGCTGGACGCCTCGTAGGGCACGTCGCCCGAGAGCAACTCGTAGAGGATCACGCCCAGCGAGTACACGTCGGAGCCGGGGCCCACGCCCGCCGGATCGGCTTGCACCTGCTCGGGGCTCATGTACTGCGGCGTGCCCACCAACTGGCCGGTGCGCGTGAGCAGTTCGGTCGGTCGCACATCGTCGGTGAGCAGCCGTGCGACGCCGAAGTCCAGCACCACCGGGTGGCCGTCGGCGCGCACCAGGATGTTGGCCGGCTTCAAGTCGCGATGTACCACGCCCTGAGCGTGTGCGTGCTGCACCGCCGCACACACCGACAGCATGAGCCGCAGACGGCCCTCGATCGAGAGCCCGGCCGCCGTGGCGTACTTGAGCAGCGGTAGGCCATCGACGTACTCCATGGCAATCCACGGCTGCTCGAGCCCCGACGAGGTGACGGACTCGCCGACGTCGAAGACGTGGGCGATGCCGGTGTGGTGCATGCGCTGCAGGATCTCGGCCTCGAGCCGGAATCGCTCGCGCAGCTCGGGCGAGAGCGAGCCGGCGGCCAGCAGCTTGAGCGCGACCTGCTGGCCGTCGCGTTCGGCCAAGTGCACCACGCCCATGCCGCCGCGACCCAGTTCGCGCACCAGCTGGTAGGGGCCGACGAAGCCCTCGCGGGGCGAGGCCAGTTCGGCGAGTGCCTCGCTGCTGTCGAGTGGGACGTCGAGCAGCGAGTCCTGCTGGCCGTGCATAAGGAACAGCTCGAGCACATCGCGGCGCAGCTCGTCGTCGCCGTCGCACGCCCGTGCGATGAACGCAGCCCGACGTGCCGCGGGCACGTCCAGTGCGTCCTGGAATAACTGTTTCACCCGGGCGAGGCGTTCTTGGGGCGGGCCGGGGGACATGGTCGTGCTCCCGCGGCGCGGCCGCTGGGAAGATCGCGAACGCCTCGGGGGCACGGCCTCATCGGCCGCAGGTGGCTCGCGGATACGGCGCCGGCACGTTCACCGGCTGGTCGTGGGACAGAGTCCGCCGTGACCCGAGAAAGCGCCCGGCACGGCAAGTCTAATGGAGCCGGCGGGCTCCTGACGAGCCCGCGCTGTGGCCATCGGTCGCGCGATCCACCCACTTCAGGATGAGCGAATCCAGCCGTGCGCGCCCGATCGTGCGGGCGTGGTCGAACGCCGCCTCGGCCGCCTCGCCTGCCTCCGGCATGCCCGCAAGCTCCAGCCGTGCCTGTTCCACCTGCCCGCGTTGGATCCAGTACAGCGCGGCGGGGCGCGGGTAGCTGGTGGGCGGAAACGCCGCCGAGGTCTCCGCCAGCCGGGCCTGGGCGGAATCGAGCCACGCGAGCGATCGCGTCGTGAGGGCCAGTTCGACGAACAACTCGCTCTGCTGCGAGCGAAGCGCGGCCGCTTGCGCGGGGATCGCGGCCACGCCCACCAACGCATCGTGTGCACGGCCCAGTCCGTCGACCGCGCTCAGCAGCAGCGCGCGCCTGGCGGCGGCATCGCGCGAAGCTTGCGCCCGAACGACGGCGAGACTCGCGCGCTCCTGCTGCGTCTGGGCGAACACCCGCGCTCGCTCGGCACCGCGGTAGGTGGCGGACAGCTGCAAGTAGGTCTCGGCGGTGTCGAGCGCGGGCGCGTAGCGTGCCAGCACGCCGAGCGCATGGTAGGCGCGTCCGCGCTCGAACAGGAGCGAGCCCAGTGCCGGCCAGTTGCGCTCGAACGCGCGCCGGCGCGCGTGGGCCGAGTCGGACCATGCCGTCGCGCGCCGTGCCGCATCGGCCGAGCCCTGGTACCACGCTAGGTCCGTGCCGATCTCGGCGAGGGAGTTGTAGGCGAACCCCACCAGCTCGTAGCGCATCGCGGGGTCCAGCCAACGCATGACCGAGCCGTCTTGCTCCAGCCGGCGGGTCGCCTCGAGCGCGCGCAGCGACAGCTCCATCGAGAACTTCAACGAGCGCGACTCCCCCCACAGCCGGTGCAGGCTCAGGTGCGCGCCGGCCAGCAGGCTGCGGATCACCTCGTCGGGGATGGGCTCGTTGCCGATCTCGCCCACCTGCCGGTCGCGCAGGTGGGTCGCGTTCGTGTCGAACGGTGTCGAGAGCGCATGCTCGAGTGACACCGTGGCCTGCCTCGCGGCAAGCAGGTCCCAGTCCATCTCGCCGAGCAGCATCTCCGCTGTCCCCAAGTCCTTCTCGAGCCGGCGCACGAGGATGTCGCGGTGGGAGAGCGCGGGCATCTCGCCGATCAGTTGCCGCGCTCGCGTGAGCACCGAGATGGCCTGATGCATGCGGGCCGGCGTGCGCTCGCCTTCGTAGAGCAGTGGCACGGCGGCCAGCACCAGCGTCTCGGCTTCACGGTAGGCCGCGAGCACACGTTCGCGCGGCATGCTGCGCCCGGCCCCGATCACCCATGCACTCACCAAGGCCGCGAGCCCGACCAGTGTGGCCAGTGCGGCGGCGAGTCGCCGCCGCCGTTGCGACCAGCGCCGGATGCGGCGGCCCCAGCCGGGCCCTCGTGCGCGCACCAGTCGGTGCTCGATCCAGCGCTGCAGGTCGTCGCCGAGCGCGCCGGCGTCGAGGTAGCGGTCCTCCGGCTGCTTTTCGAGTGCGGTCATGACGATGCGTTCGAGCGGCCCGCGCATCGCGGGGACGACCGTGCCAAGGGCGGGAGGATCGGAGGTCAGGATCGTGATCACGGCGCGATGCAGCGACACGCTCGAAGCCTCGTACGGTACGCGGCCCGTGAGCAGCTCGTAGAGGATCACGCCCAGCGAGTAGACATCCGAGGCCGGGCCCACGCCCGCGGGTTCCGCCTGCACCTGCTCGGGGCTCATGTACTGCGGCGTGCCCACCAGCTGGCCGGTGCGCGTGGCCAGCTCGGTGGGCCGCTCATCGCCTGTGACCAGCCGTGCGACGCCGAAGTCGAGGACGACCGGCCGGCCGTCGGCGCGCACGAGAATGTTGCTGGGCTTCAAGTCGCGGTG
>CAZADU010000064.1:0-9503 GCA_964483945.1 uncultured bacterium | reverse complement strand
GCATGATCACACCGACCGTGCCCAGCTCGTTCGTCGCCGAGCGCGTCTCGGAGAGGGTCTCGCCCATGAGCGGCCCGAAGTCGTGCAGATGGGTGAATATGCCGTAGAGAATCAGCGCGAAATGGCTCACCACGAACGCCTCGAAGATCGGCATCAGCACCGACACCGATTCCTTGAGGCCGCGCAGGTTGAGCGCGGTGAGCCCTGCCACGACCACGACTTCGGCGGGCACCTTCCATGGCACGTACTCGGGAGGCAGGAAGGACCAGATGGCGTCCACGCCCGAGGCCACCGAGATGGCGATCGTGAGCACGTAGTCCACCACGAGCGCCCCGCCCGAGATCAAGCCGGGCGTAGTGCCCAGCAGCTTGGTGGCCACCAGGTAGCCGCCGCCGCCGCGCGGGAACAACTCGATGATCTGCGTGTAGGACGCACTGATGAGGAAGACGGTGAGCACCATGGCCACCGTCAGGTACAGTGCGAGGTGGGTGTGCGTCCCGAGGGCGAGGTACGCCTCTTCGGGTCCGTAGGACGATGACGACAATCCGTCGGAACCCAGTCCGACCCAGGCGAAGAACGCGATCAGCGCGAGCTGGTGATGGATCTTCGGGTCGAAAAGGTTCTTGCGACCGCCGATGATGAGGCTGCGCAATCGTTCGAGCACCGGGGCAACCTAGGGAATTGTCCGGGTGCTTTCAAGCAACCGGGGAATGGGGAGCACATTGCGCTTGTTGGCCGTCCTGTGCTTGGTGCTGTCGCTCGCCGCCGCCACCGCGGCCGGCGACCGCTCGCCGCGCCGCCCTCCGCGGCTCCCAGCGGCCCCGACGCCGCATCCCGGCACGGCGTCGCTGCCGCGATTCGCGCTGTTTGGCTGGGTTGCGCCGCCAGCCGACTCCACCACGCCCGAGCGCTACGCCGAGCTGGCCGGCGCCGGCCTCAACACCACCGTGCTGGCGTGGGAGGACCCGGGTCTCGTGCCCCCGAACCTGCTGCGGCTCGAGTACTCGGCACGCGTCGGGGTGAAGAACCTGCTGCTCGACAACCGGCTCGACCTTGTGCACGAGAACGACCCTGCCACGTATGTGACACTCGACAGCATCGTCGCGGCTTACCGGGACCACCCGGCCTTCATGGGCTACTACCTCGGAGACGAGCCGAAGGAAGACATGTTCCCGCGCATCGCCGAGTGGTTTCGGTTGCTGCGCGAGCGCGACCCCACGCATCCCGCATGGAACAACCTCTCGGGCCGCGGCGTGTTCGCGTCACGCGACGCGTTCCTTGCGCACTTGCGCCGCTACGTGAGCGAGGTGCAGCCGGCGGTGCTCTCGTCCGACCACTACGACCATCGCACGGTCGGCGAGCAGGGACTGTTCGTGGACAACGTCTCGGCCACCGCTCAGGTGGCGCGCGAATCAGGCCTGCCGTTCTGGGGCATCCTGCTGCTCACGCAGCACGGTCCGTTCCGCGACGTGGACGACGGACTGCTGTCGTGGCAGGTGGCGCAGTGGCTGTCGTACGGCGCGCGTGGAATCGGCTACTTCACCTACTGGACCCCCGCGCCCGACCCGCAAACGAACTGGGGCGACGGCATGATCCGCTGGGGCAGCGGCGAACGGTCGCCGCATTACGAACAGGTGCGCGCGCTCAACACGCTGGTGAAGCCGGTGGGCGAATCGCTCGCGGGGCTGGCGTGGCTCGGGACCGAGCACTCGGGCGGCACACCGGTGGGCGGCACGGCGTTCATGGCCGACTCACTGCTCGCCGCGGTCGAGGGCCGTGCGACCCTCGGTCAGTTCGCAGACTCCGAGGCCACGCCGTACCTGTTCGTGGCCAATCGCGATTCTTCGGCCGCGCGCACGCTGGCGCTGGAACTGGTCGGCGAGCGGCTCGTCGAGCGCATGGGCGACAGCGGTGCGTGGTCGGAGTGGCCATCGACGCCCACGGCGACGGGCCGGCGCACCGAGTTATGGCTCGGCGCGGGGGGCTTCGCACTGCTTCGTCTGTCCGGTGGTTGCGGCGCACTCGTGAACGGCGGCTGTCTTGCTTCACTCACGGCCGCACCCGAACCCGCGCGTGGCAGCGTACGGCTCGCCGCCACGCGCGTGACGGGTGCGGGCCACCTGATGATCGTCGACGCGACCGGGCGCCGCGTGTGGGGAAGTTCACTCGCGGGCGAGGCACCGGTGGTGGTCTGGGACGGACGCGACGACTCCGGAGCGCGCGTGCGGCCGGGGCTCTACTGGGCGCGGCTCGAGGATGCGCGGGGCAGTGTGGTGCGCAAGGTGACGTGGCTCGGGCGGTGAGCGGGGCCAAGCCCCACTGGCGGACGCTCGCCGCGGTCACACGCGCGGTGGTGGCGTGCGAACTCTGCCCGCGGCTCCGGGAACATTGCGCGCAGGTGGCGCGCGAGAAGCGTCGTGCTTACCGAGACGAGGTTTACTGGGGCCGTCCTGTGCCCGCGTTCGGCGATCCGCGCGCGCGGCTGGTGCTGGTGGGACTGGCGCCGGGCGCGCACGGTGCGAACCGCACCGGCCGCATGTTCACCGGCGACTCGAGTGGCGACTGGCTGTACGAGGCTTTGCATCGCACCGGGTTCGCCGCGCTCGCCACGAGCGAGTCACGAGAGGATGGCCAGCGGCTCTCCGACTGCTGGATCACCGCCGCGGGCCGCTGCGCGCCGCCCGACAACAAGCCGGCGCCGCACGAACTCGAGCGCTGCCGGCCTTACCTCGCGGCCGAGCTGAGACTGCTCACGCGCACGCGCGTGGTGCTGGCGCTCGGCCGCATCGGGCACGAGGCGTGGCTCAAGGCGAGCGGCTGGTGGGACCGGTTGCCGCCGCGCGAGCGGCCGGTGTTCGCACACGGCGCCGAGCGCACGCTGCCGGATGGGATCGTGCTCATGAGCAGCTTCCACCCGAGCCGGCAGAACACGCAGACCCGCCGGCTCACGCGCGAGATGTGGCACCGCGTGTTCGAGCGGGCACGCGAGCGGGTGGACGCGGCGGGGTGAACGAGCGCGACAGCCGCAACGCCGTGCGGTAGCCTGCCGCGCCGGAACAGGTTTTCGCCCACCGGAGGACCCGCATGGCCGCGACCGCAGCGCGCGCGAGCACGCGCCGATTCCTCGACATGGATCGCTACCAGTGGCTGGTGCTGTTCGCCGCCTGGCTGGGCTGGGGTTTCGATGTGTTCGATGGGCTGCTCTTCAACTATGTCGCCCCGAACTGCGTGCCGACGCTGCTCGGCCTGTCGATCGGGAGCCCCGAAGCCAAGGCGGCCACGCTCCAGTGGACCGGCGTGCTCACGTCGCTGCTGCTGCTCGGCTGGGCGGCGGGCGGCATCGTGTTCGGCCGCGTGGCGGACCGCATCGGCCGCACGCGCACGCTGCTGCTCACGATGTTGCTGTATTCGCTGGGCACCGCAGCCTGCGCGTTCGCACCGAATCTCGCGTGGCTCGCGTTCTTCCGGCTAGTGGCGAGTCTCGGCATCGGCGGTGAGTGGGCAGCCGGCGCGGCGATGGTGGCCGAGGTGGTGCCCGAGCATCGGCGCGTCGAGGCGGGGGCACTGCTTTATACGGCCTCTCCCTTGGGGCTGTTTCTCGCAACGTTCGTGACTTACCAGATCCAAGGTGTGCACATGAACGCCCAGCCCGAGCTGGCGTGGCGCTACGTGTTCCTCACCGGGCTGATCCCTGCGGGCGTGGCGTTCGTGCTGCGACTGTTCGTGAAGGAGCCCGAGCGCTGGGCGAAGGCCGCCAGCAGCGCGCCGCCGCCGCGACTGCGGGAGCTGTTCACGCCGCAGAACCGCGCCCTCACGATTTCCGGGCTCGCCATGTCGGTGGTTGCGCTCATCACGTGGTGGAGCTGCAACGCGTTCATGCCGCTGGTGGCCACCGGACTGGCCGCGGCCACCGCTGCAGCACAATCACTCGAGCCCGCTGCCGCGCGGTTGCTGGGGGAGAGCTGGAAGGCGCTCGCCACCAACTGCTTCAACCTCGGCGGCCTGTTGGGTGCGCTGCTCACGGTGCCGCTCGCCAAGCGCGCGGGCCGCCGCGCGATGTACGCGGTCTACTTCCTCGCGGCGGGAGCCGCGGTCATGGCCGCGTTCGGGTTGCCGATGGCGAACCACACACGGCTCTACATGTACTTCTTCATCGGCCTGACCGTGTTCGGCGTGTTCGGCAGCTTCACGTACTACCTGCCGGAACTCTTCCCCACGCGACTGCGTGGAACGGGAGCAGGCTTCTGCTATAACGCCGGCCGTGTCATCGCCGCGGTGGGGCCGTTCGTGGTGGGTGGCATCGCCAGCCGCGGCACCGACGCGCTGGCGTCCGCGCTGAGCGTGCTGTTCTGGGTGGGCGCGGTGCCATTGGCCGGATTGTTGTTGCTGCCGTTCGTGATCGAGACCAAGGGGCGAGTGCTCGCGGATTGAAATGGCCTCTGCGTGAGAACCCACTCGAGCGCCACGGCCTAGATCGTTCGCGCCAGCATGCTTGTGCAGTGAGTCACTAGCGCGATGCCATCACGCCATGGAATGCGCGCGTTTCACACGCAATTTCGTGTTTGACTCGCGCGCGCCGTTCAGTCACGTTGCCGCCCACATCTTCTGGGTGCCCCGCACCATGCGGGGAAAAAGGGAAGCGGGTGAGATCCCCGCACGGTCCCGCCACTGTGATGGGTACGGCGCATCCGATCGCCACCGGCCAAACCGGGAAGGCGGATGCGCTCCGAGACGGGTGACGCGTTCACGCGGCGCCTGGCCCGGAAGCCCTCAGTCAGGAAACCTGCCCAGGAGCCATGGACCCGTCGCCTCGAGGCACAGGCGCGCAGGGGTGAGCTGTCCGCGACCCTGACGCCCTGCTTCGATGCGTCGGGGCCACTTCGATGCCGGCGCGAAGGACGCCACGATCGAATGCTGACGGCTCTCTTGCTGATTTCGGCGGCCCTGGCCGCCCACGATCTGCGCGTGCGCGACGCAGCGGCTTCGCTCCCCGACTCGGGGGCGGTCGCCGCCGTGACCGACACCTTGCTTCACGCCGTGTCGCGCACGCCAGACCATATTTCGCCGGTGATGATACTCCCACCGGTGCGCGTGGATGCTGCACTCGCGCGCGCCCGCCGCCGGGCGCCCACCGCGTTCGTCACCACGCTGCGCGCCGACGACGGCACGCGTGCGACCGCCTCGCTCGCCGACGCGCTGGTGGAAGCTGCCGGTGTTCGAGTGACGCAATACGGCGGCATGGGCGCGTTCTCGGCGATGTCATTGCGCGGCGCCCCTCCGGGGCATGTGACCGTGTTGCTGGACGGCGTGCCGCTCACCTCGGCCGCACGCGGGGTGGTGGACCTGGCCGGCCTGCCCGCGACCTCGGTGGAGTCGATCGAGGTGTATCGCGGTGCCACGCCCGCCTCGCTCGGCTCACCCACGCCCGGTGGCGCGGTGAACCTGCTCACGCGAGCTTCCCCTGGCCTGCGCGAGCTGCGCGTCTCGAGCGGGTCGTTCGGTACCGGCGAAGCCCAGGCGAGCGTGGGAGCCCAGCGCGGCGCGTGGTCGCTGTTGGCGCACGGCGGCTGGCAGGGGAGCGATGGGGACTTCCTGTATCAGGACGACAACGGCACGCCGCTCGAGCCCGACGACGACGCCATCTCGACGCGTACGAACGCCCGCTTCGATGCCGCCACGGCCATGCTGCGGGGTGGCTATGCGCCCGGAGACCGACTTCAAACTTCGGCGCGCGTCGAATACTTCCGCCGCGGCCAGGGCGTGCCTGGCACCGGCTCCACCACCGCACTCGACGCGCACTACGATTCGGAGCGCTGGGTGGCGGCAGGCGAGATGCGCGCCAATGCCGGCCCGACACGGCCCACCGCCGAAGCCCGCGCGCACGTGACTCGCCAGCGCGACCAGCTGCGCGACGAATACGGCGAGCTGGGGCTTGGCGTGCTCGACACCGACGAGCGCTTCGCGGACGCTGGCACGCAACTGGAACTGGTGAGTCCGCCGCGCTGGAAGGGCATCTCGCTGCGTGTGGGCGGCGCGCTGCGTGCCGAAGCGGCCGAGCCGGCAGCTCCCACCGCGGGGCTGCCCGACCCGCCCAAGAGCACGCGCGACACACGCTCGGCGTGGCTGGGGGCCCAGTGGGGCACGCCCGAGACACGGCTGCTCGTCAGCGCCGGCCGCCGCTGGGACAGGCAGGCGGAGCACATCCGCGACACGCGCTCGACCGGTGCGCTGCGCGAACGCGACACCGAGCGCACGCTGGTTGCGCCGCAGCTCGGTGCGCGAGCCAGGCTCGCGTATGGGCTCGAGCTGCGCGGCAATTGGTCGCAGGGTAGTCGCGCACCCGAGTTCGACGAACTGTTCGGCATTGACGGCTCGGTGACCGGCAATCCCACGCTGGTCCCGGAACATGCCGAGAGTTGGGACGCAGGATTCGCGTGGACCCGGGAGTGGAGCAGCGCGCGCCTGACCGCCGAGTGGTCACATCACGCCACGCATGCGCAGGATCTGATCCTCTACGAGCGCAGCTCGCCGCGTGGTGCGCGCCCGGTCAATGTGAGCGCCGCACGGCTGTTGGGGGAGGAGACCGCCATCCGCGCGGCGTGGAAGGGCGCGGAGCTCAGTGCCTCGACGTCGTGGCTGTCGGCCACCGACCGCAGTGGCCTGCCGTCCTATCAGGGCAAGCGCCTGCCACAGCGTTCCGAACGGCAGTCGTACGTGCGACTCACGTGGCAGCGTGGGGGCTGGCTGGTGAGCGGCGACGTCGAGTACCTGGGCGATATGTACCTCGATCGCGCCAATCTCAAGTACGAGCCTGAGCGCACGCTCACCGGCGCTTCGCTCGGCCGTCGCATCGGCCGGGCCACGCTTTTGGCCGAAGGGCGGAACCTTGGCGACGTGCTCGCCGAGGATGTCGCCGGCTTCCCGCTGCCGGGACGGATGTTCCTGATCTCGATGAAGCTCGACCTTGGGGAGGGTGTTCCCACGCCCTGACCCACACCCTCACGCCAGCGCGCCGGCCCTCTGGACTGAACGACTTCCCGCTCGCGCACGACCTCTCGCATCGCACCGCACCCGAACCCCGAGGCTCTCTTGCGTTTCACTCCCCGCCCTGCCGTCGCGCTGGCCACTGTTCTTCTGTTCACGCTCTGCCATGCACCCCAGGCACACGCCGCGCGCGCCTACGTCGTGGAATCCGACTTCTCGAGTGGCAGCTTCAGCACGGTGAACACCGAGACGCGCGCTCTGGCATGCAATGCATCGTCGGTGCACTCCGACGCGCGCGTGCGCTGGTACAACGGCCAGGTGTTCGTGATCAACCGCTTCGGTGCCGACAACATCCAGGTGTTGGACGGCACCACCTCCGCGTTCGTGCGCCAGTTCTCGGTCGGGAACGGCTCCAACCCGTACGACATCGCGTTCGCCTCGCCCACGCGCGCCTACGTCGCGCGCTACGCGTCAGCCGACGTGTGGATCGTGAATCCCGCCACTGGGGCTCACACCGGCACCGTGTCGCTGGCTGCCCTCGCAGACGCCGACGGCAAGCCGGAGCCCGACCGCATGATCATGGTGGGGCCATTGCTGTTCATCTCGTTGCAGCGTGTGGACCAGGCCGGCGGCTTCCTGCCCACCGACTCTTCGTTGGTGGCCGTCGTGGACACCCGCACCGATGCGCTCGTGGACTGCGATGCCGCTTCACCCGGTGTGCAGGGCATCCTGCTGCCGCTCGTGAATCCCGACACGCCATTCGTCTTCGACGCGCCGCGCACACGGCTCTACCTGGGCTGCGTCGGGCTTTACAACGTGAACGATGGCGGCATCGTGGGCGTGGACCCGGTCTCGCTCACCGCCACGGGCGTGGTGGCGACCGAGGCGGCGCTGGGCGGCGACGTGCTCGACCTGGCGTGGCACGACGATGAGCGCGCGTACGCCATCGTGGGCGACGCCGCGTTCAACACCTCACTCGTGCGCTGGTCGCCGGTGAGCGGCAGCGCGGAGGGCACGCTCTACTCGCCCGGTGGCTTCTCGCTCGCCGATGTCGAGATCACACCTGATGGCAGCGAGGTGTGGGCCTGCAACTCCAGCTTCGGCTCGCCGGGGCTGCGCGTGTTCTCCACCGTGACCGGACTGCTCGTCGCGGGCCCGCTATTCTGCGTGCTGCCGCCGCAGGGGATCGCGTTCGATGCCGCGACCGGGCAGGTGGCGGGAGTAGACGGCCCGGCGCCTATGCTCTCGCTCTCGCCTCCCTCCCCGAATCCCGCGCGCGGGCCCGTGTCGCTGCAGCTCGCGGCTTCGGGCGGGGGAGACGTGCGCGTCCAGGTGGTCGACGTGACCGGCCGGCGCGTGCGCGGCTGGACCGAGGCCGCGAGCGGTACCGGTGCACTCACTTGGGACCTGCACGACGGTGAGGGCCGCCGCGTGGCGCCGGGCGTCTACCTGGTGAGCGTGCGCGCGGGTGCGGTCGCGGCGACGCGGCGGGTGCTCGTCGTGCGGTGAGGCAGGGCGGGCTCTCGGCAACCCGTCCGCGGGGCCTCGCGCATGACTCTCCGCGACAGCCCAGCGGACGCTCTCAAACCGCACACATCAGGACTTCTTGAGGTAGGCGCGCGCCTCCACCAGTTCGGTACGCGTCCCGTCGGCCGCTTTGCCCAGCGCGACGAGCTGCCCGTAGTACTTGCGGGCCTCGGCCGAATTGCCGGCCTTGTCTGCAGCCTTGGCTGCTCCGTAAACCGCATTGAATCGGCCAGGATTGAGTTGCAGTGAAGCCTTGAATTCGGCCAATGCCTCCTCCGCCCGCCCGAGCTCGAGTAATGATTCCGCCAGCAACTCGCGCACGGGGAGCATCGCGCCCGGGCTCACCGGGTGCTTGCCGAGCGAATCTTCCTCGGCGGCCGCCCGGCGCAGCTGCTCGATCGCATCCTCGCGCTTGCCTTCGGCCAGCGCGATCAGGCCCAGCACCGCCTTCCGCTGGGTGCCCATCTGGTTGGCGAAGTAGAGGAATCGCGGATCCGTCGAGGCGCGTTGCAGCTCCTCGAGACGAGCCGCCGCGACATGGGCCCGCTCGAGGTCACCGCTGCGCACCGCGCCCACCGCCCGTGCGTACGCCACGTGTCCCTCGGCGAAGGGGAGCTTGCTCCAGAATGTCATGGGACGGATCTCGAGCGCAGCGGCCTCTTTCCACTGCCGCCGCTCGAGCGCGTATCGCGCTGGAATCGCCCCGAACGCATACCCCGCCGCGAAGTCCACCGCCGGGAAGGTCCTGGTGATGCTGGCGAAATGGTCCATGATCTCCTTGGCCTTCTCGTTCTGAGCGGTCTGCAGGTAGCCGTACATCATGTAGTCCATCGCGTGCAGTTCTTCATGCGTCGCGGCACCGGGGCTCGTCGCGGCGCCATACCTCCGGGCCGCTTCCGCCGAAGCCAGGTTGGAGCGGATGGTCTCTTCCCACATGCCCAGTCGAGTGAAGATGTGCGACGGCATGTGGAGCGCGTGCGGCACCTCGGGAG
>CAZADU010000063.1:0-5205 GCA_964483945.1 uncultured bacterium | reverse complement strand
CACCGGCGGAGCATCGATACCCGCCTGCGAAGTCGTCCCGGACGAAGCCCCTTCGGGACCACAGGGGGCATTCGTCAGGTCCTCGCCAAATCCGCGGCGGGAACCCGGTGTCGGGCTTTGACGGGTCATCTCATGGGGCATAGTCTGAAGTGTTACCTTGCACTTAGCGGGGTGCTCCGGGGCAACGCGGTCCCGAGGGTGCCCCTGTGAGGGCCCGGCCGGACGGCCGTTGCCCGGAGGCACTATGCGAGAACAGGTCGAGCAAGTCATCCAGCAACTACGCCCCATGGTCCAGTCCGACGGCGGGGACCTCGAGCTCGTCAACGTGACCGAGGAGGGGGTCGTGACCATCCGGCTCCACGGCGCATGCAGCGGCTGCTCCAGCTCCACCACCACGCTTCGCAACGGCATCGAGCGATACCTGCGCTACAAGCTGCCGCAGGTCACGCAGGTGCAGGCGGAATGACGAGCCATGATGTACGGCTATGGGCTCATCGTGGCGGCCATCCTGATCGGCGGCACGGTGTTGCTCGCGATCGGGTTCAACGCCGCACGCGAGTGGTGGGAGCGGCGACGCGCGCGCCGTTAGCGACGTCGTGAGGACACAAGCTGGTGCGCGGACCCAGGTCTGGCGCCGGAGCTCGCACGGCCCCGCGCTGCGGGATCCCGCCACGCCCGACCTCGTCGGAAGGTGCTGCACGTGATCACGACTGAAGCCGTCCTCGCCGCTCTCGGCACGGTGAACGACCCCGACCTTCACCGCGACCTCGTCACGCTCGGCATGATCGAGGCGATCGAGGTGGACGGCGGCACAGTGCGGTTCACGCTCGTGCTGACCACGAGCGCCTGCCCGCTCAAGGCCGAGATCGAAGCGGACTGCCAGCAGGCGGTCTCGCGCATCGCGGGTGTGACCAAGGTGGAGATCAACACGACCAGCCGCGTGCGCAAGCCCAAGGACCCGTCCGCCGATCGCAAGCCGCTCGATGGCGTGGGGCACATCCTCGCGGTCGGCTCGGGCAAGGGCGGCGTGGGCAAGAGCACGGTGGCCGCCAATCTCGCCATCGCGCTCGCACAGACGGGTGCGACGGTGGGCCTGCTGGACGCGGACATCTACGGCCCCAATCTGCCGCGCATGCTGGGCGCGCAGCGCCAGCCGTTCCAGAAGGACGGGCGCATCATGCCGCTCGAGGCGCACGGCATCCGATTCATGTCCATGGGACTGCTGGTGGACGCGGGCGAGGCGGTGGTGTGGCGCGGCCCCATGCTGCACGGCGCGATCAAGTCGTTCCTCGGCGATGTGGACTGGTCAGGCTGCGACTACCTGATCGTGGACCTGCCGCCCGGCACCGGTGACGTGCAGTTGTCGCTGATCCAGCAGACATTCGTGACGGGCGCCGTCATCGTGACCACGCCGAGCACGGTGGCGATCGAGGACTCGGTCAAGGCCATCCGCATGTTCGACAAGCTGTCGGTGCCCGTGCTGGGCGTGATCGAGAACATGAGCTACTTCATGTGCGGGAACTGCCAGGCGCGGCACGAGATCTTCTCGAGCGGCGACGCCAAGGCGCGCGCGCTGGCGCTGGGGCTGCCGTTTTTGGGTTCGCTGCCGCTCGAGTCCGCGGTGCGAAAGGGTGGCGATACCGGAGCGCCGATCGTGGCCGCCGACCCCGCGAGCGAGACCGCGGCAACATTCCGCACCATCGCCGGTGCACTGGCGCAACGCGTCAGCATCGCCACACTCGGTGCTTCGGCGAGCACCCCAGCATGAACCGAATCTTCGCCGATCACGCTGCCACGACGCGGCCCGCGCCCGAAGTGGTCGAGGCGATGCAGCCCTGGCTGGGCGCGTCGTTCGGCAACGCCTCAAGCGTGCACTCGCGCGGCGAGGCGGCGCGCGACGCGGTGGAGTCGGCGCGGCTCGAGGTGGCGCGATTGCTCGGGGCGCAGACCGAGGAAGTGGTGTTCACCGCCACCGGCAGCGAGTCCAATAACCTGGCGCTGCAGGGCGTGATGCGCGCCGCCGCCGGCGACCGCCGCCGCATCGTCACCACGGCCATCGAGCACGCCTCGGTGCTGGCCACCGTGCGCGCGCTCGAAGCCGAGGGCTTCGCGCTCACGGTCGTGCCGGTGCGCCCGAACGGCACGGTGGATCCGGCGGAGCTGGCGGAGTCCCTCGGCGACGACGTTGCACTGGTGAGTGTGATGGCGTTGAACAACGAGACGGGTGTGCTGCAGCCGCTGGACGAGATCGGCACGCTGGCGCACGCCTGCGGCGCCCGGTTCCACGTGGACGCCGTGCAGGCGCCCGGGCGCATCGCGCTCGCCGTGGACGGCTGGCAGGCCGATCTCGTCAGCATCGCGGCGCACAAGTTCCACGGGCCGCTCGGCGCGGCAGCGCTGTTCGTGCGGCGCCGCACGCGGCTCGTCCCGCTCGTTCACGGCGGGCACCACGAGCGTGGCCAGCGGGCGGGCACCGAGAACGTCGCCGCCATCGCCGGCATGGGTGTGGCCGCGGCACGTGCGCTTGCCGGCCTGCGCGCGGGCGTGCCACAGCGAGTCGTCGCGCTCGGTGAGCAACTGCTGGCCCGCGTGCTCGCGGGCGTGCCACACACGAGCCTGAACGGCGATCTGAATCTGCGAGCCGGGGGCACGGTCAATGTCTGCTTCCACGGCGTGGACGGCGAAGCGCTGCTGCACGAACTGGACCGCGAAGGCATCGAGGTTTCCACCGGGAGCGCCTGCAGCAGCGGCGATCCAGGTCCGAGCCACGTGTTGCTCGCGATGGGCCTGCGAGCCGAGGACGCGCACGCGAGCGTGCGCTTCTCGCTCGGCGAGGACAACACGAAGGAAGAGGTCGACCGTATCGGTGAGGTATTGCCGCCCGTCGTCGAGCGCCTGCGCTTGCTCGCCGGGCCGGGCATGGAGCGGACCGCGTAGCCGGGCGGCACCGCTCGGGCGTCGGCGACGCCGAGCCCGGGGCCGCTCACACAGGAGGAAGCGTCATGAAGCGTACGAACCACCGCCGCGCCAGCGCGGCCGCGCCGCCGCGGTCCAGCGCCAAGGGGCCTTCGGTCAACGGCGCGCACCTGTCGCAGGCCGATGCGTACCGGCTCAAGGTCGGGCTCGCGGAGATGCTCAAGGGCGGCGTCATCATGGACGTGATGAACGCCGAGCAGGCCGAGATCGCGCAGGAAGCTGGAGCGGTGGCCGTCATGGCGCTCGAGCGCATCCCGTCGCAGATCCGCAAGCACGGTGGCGTGGCTCGCATGAGCGATCCGTCCATGATCCAGCGCATCCAGGGCGTGGTGGACATCCCGGTCATGGCGAAGTGCCGCATCGGCCACATCGTCGAGGCGCAGATCCTCGAGGCACTCGAGATCGACTTCATTGACGAGTCCGAGGTGCTCACGCCGGCCGACGAGGCGAACCACGTCTGGAAGCACGAGTTCAAGGCGCCATTCGTGTGCGGCTGCCGCGATCTGGGCGAGGCGCTGCGCCGCATCGGGGAGGGCGCGGCGATGATCCGCACCAAGGGCGAGGCCGGCACTGGCAACGTGGTCGAGGCGGTGCGCCACATGCGAACGGTCGTGTCGCACATGAAGCGGCTCACCACGCTCACGGCCGACGAGCTGATGGCCGAGGCCAAGTCGCTCGGTGCGCCGTTCGAGTTGGTGCAGCAGGTCGCGAAGACCGGGAAGCTGCCGGTGCCCAACTTCGCCGCGGGCGGCGTGGCCACCCCGGCCGACGCGGCGCTCATGATGAAGCTCGGCGCCGAGGCCGTGTTCGTGGGCTCGGGCATCTTCGAGGTAGGCGATGCGGGTCACCCGAAGGAAGCCCGCAAAGATCAGGCGCGCATGGCGCGCGCCATCGTACAGGCCGTCGCTAACTGGGACCGCCCCGACCTGCTCATGCAGATCAGCTCCGGCCTGCCCCAGGCGATGCGTGGTATCTCGCTCGAGACGCTGCCGGAGGAAGCGCTGCTTGCGAAACGCGGTTGGTGAGCGGCACGTGAAGCGGGTGCGCAACAGCGCCACGGGGCGCCCCCGTGGTCGAGGTGCCGGTGCACGCGTCCCCGCGGCCGCAGCCTCGCACCCGGTGAGCCGTTCCGGGACCCCTGCCGCGCCCCGCTCGGCCGCTCGCGGTCGTGCGCCGCGCGTGGGCGTGCTGGGACTGCAGGGGGACTTCGCACTTCACTTTGCCGCACTGCGCGACCTCGGTTGCGAACCCGTGCGCGTGTCGCTTCCCGAGCATCTCCAGGACCTCGAAGCGCTCATCCTGCCCGGCGGCGAGTCCTCCACGATGCTGCGCCTGCTCGATTCCACTGGGCTTCGCGGGCCCCTCGAGCGATTCCTCGAGCAGCGCCCCGTGCTCGGCACCTGCGCAGGACTCATCTTGCTCGCGCGCGAGGCCGACCGGCTGCCGCGGCCGACGCTGGGCGCGCTCGACATCAGCGCAGAGCGCAATGCCTGGGGCCGGCAGGTGCATTCGTTCTCGGGCCCTGTACGGTTCTCGCCCGGCGAGTGTGACGTGGACGGCATCTTCATCCGTGCTCCGCGCATCCGCCGCGTCGGCCGTGGGGTCGAAGTGATCGCCACGCACGCGGGCGAGGCCGTAGGCGTGCGCCAGGGTCGCGTGGCCGCGTTCGCGTTCCACCCCGAGCTTACCGCCGACCGGAATGTGCACCGCTGGTTCCTGCACGACGTGGCCGGCCTGTCGATCGCGGGGGCACGATGAGCCTCACGCCAGCAACGCCGGAGCGCGCCACGCTGCACGCGTTCGTCGCTCGCCACCAGCGGTTCCTGCTCACCACGCATGTCAACCCCGATGGCGATGCCATCGGCAGCGAGGTGGCATTCGCCGAGATGTTGCGCGCACTGGGCAAGCAGGTGCGCATCTTGAACGACTCGCCCACGCCGCATGCATTCGATTGGCTCACGCACGAGTGGCCGGTCGAGGTCTACCGAGAGGACCTGGCCGAGGAGCGTTTCGCCGAGGCCGACGCGCTGGTGGTACTGGACACCGGCAACCGCCAGCGCATCGGGAGGCTGGCGTCGCACCTCGACCGTCACGCCATCGCCATTGCCGTGGTGGACCATCAGGTCACGCACGACGGGTTCGGGCAGGTCAACGTCATCGAGCCCGCGTGCGCGGCCACGGCCGTGCTCGTCTACGAGCTCATGCAGGAAGCGGGCGTGAAGCTGGACG
>CAZADU010000062.1:0-9556 GCA_964483945.1 uncultured bacterium | reverse complement strand
CTGGCACACGGGGGGATGGCCTCTCGGGGGGGGTGTCGAGCGGGAGGTGGAGGCACGAGCAGGACTGAGGAAAAGTGTAGCACACGCTACAGTACGGACGGCGCGAGGAATGCGCCGCGCACGCGACTTCTTGCTCTTGCTCGCCTCCGGAGGAGTGACATGCGACCGGGCGGCGGCACGCGGCCCTCGGCGGCGCGATGACCCGGCGCCGGTGCGTTCGTCTCGTTCACCGCGCCGTGCGGTGCGTGGGTTACCTCACCACCGCCACGCGCGAGATGGTGCGGTGTTCGCCGGCGCGTAGCACGATGAAGTAAAGACCCGCGGCGAGCCGGTTGCCGCGCGAGTCGCGCGCCGTGAACGGCACGTCGAACGTGAGCCGGTCGAGCGTGCCGCTCCACAGGGTGCGCAACGTGCGGCCGCTCATGTCCACGAGCGTGACCTCGCCGGGAAGTCCCATGGCACTCGCCGAGTCGGACACGCGAGCACCTGCCGCGAGTGCAGCCGTCACGCGCACCGTGCCGCGGTCGCGGAGCGGGTTGGGGGAGAGCGACGCCGACAGCCCGTTGGCCGCCCGACCGCCGATGATCACCTCGAACGGCCCGTACGTGCGCAGCAGGCCGTCCGGACCGGTGACGTCGAAGCGGTAGAAGTAGGTGGCACCGAGGAGCGCGTCGCGGTCGAGCACGTAGCAGTCCCCGGTACAGAGCGCGTCGCGCTCGCCGATGATCGCGCCGGCCTGGCCGGCCACGGCCGAGCGCCCGACCGTGTAGCGAGAACCCGAGTAGCTGCCCTCGAGAACGATGCGCGGGACGCCATTCAGCAGTTCGGCGCGCACGCCGGGGCCGGCGGCACGCGCAGCGAGCGGGCTGACGAGGAGTGTGGCGGCGAGCAGGGCGGTGGCGAGTCGTCGCATCGGCATGGGCACCTCCTCGGAAGTCAGGAACCGGAACCGGTCTCCGTGCTTCAGCGACTCCGGCACGCGGGAGCGGTGAAGCAGCATGTGACCGTGTCTGATACTACCCCGGAGCCGCGCGATTGTGACCGTCGGATGTCGTCGGCTCGTCCGGGCCGCGCCGAGTCTCCGCCCGGCCGTGCCCGCACCCGCCGCAAGCGTCGTATTCGATTGCCCGGCAGGGAGATTCACGCTTGACGCTGGCCGCATCGCTCACTAGTTTGCGGAGCCTGCCCCACACGCTCCCCTCTCACCGGGACGACGCCATGCGCCTCACCGAGCTCCTGAACGAGAAGGCCATCACCACGAGGCTCCGCGCGCATACCAAGCGCGAGGCGATCGCCGAACTGGTCGGGCTGCTCGAGTCCGCGCACGGCATCGATTCGCAGGGCGAGATCCTCGATCGCGTGTTTCGGCGTGAAGCAATGATGAGCACGGGCATCGGCAATGGCGTGGCGATCCCGCACGGCAAGGCCCGGCTGGTGGACCGGCTGGTGGCCGCGTGCGGCGTTGCACCCGAGGGGCTCGATTTCGAGTCGGTGGACGGCGAGCCCGCCTCGTTGTTCATCCTGCTCGTGGCACCCGAGAGTGGAGGAGCCCTGCACGTGAAGGTGCTCGCCAACATCTCGCGCCTCCTCAAGGAAGAGTCCGTGCGCCAGTCGTTGCGCGAGGCCGCGAGCCCCGAGTCGTTCCTGGCCGCGCTGCGCGCCGCCGAGGCCGTGCACATCCCGTAGCCCACCCGCGCCGGCCTGCGCTCAGTCGTCGAGCCTTGGCCGCCGCCAGCCCCAAGGCATGCCATGCACCTGCTCGAGGCCTGGACCTCCCTGGGGCCCCTGCACCTGGCCCGGCTGCTCGCGCTGCCCGGGGCGATCCTCGTGGCCACGCTGCTGCCCGGCCGTGTGCCCGCGGGAGGTGCGGCACTGGTGGGCGCGGCCGCGGTGCTGTTACTGGCCGAGATGGCCGTGGTGTGGTGGATCCGTGCCGCGTGGGTGCTGGCGTGGCTCGCGATCGCGTGGCAGGCGGGGCTGCAGGAACGGCCCGACCTGCTGCCTCGCACCACGCGCCGCCGCGGGATCGAGGCGGGTGCCGTCGCCCTGCCGCTCGGTCTGGCGCTGCTCGCACTCATGCTGGCCGCCGTCTGGCGGCAGGCGTTCCATCCCGAGGATGCGCGACGCGCCTCGCTCGGGGCCCTGCTGGTGGGCCTCGGCCTGCTGCACCTCATGATGCGCCGTCACGTGCGACGTGCCGCGGTCGCCATAGGCTCACTCGGTGTCGGGCTGGAACTGCTCACCGCCTCGGCGCGCGCGATGGACGTGTCGCACGAGGGAGCGCCCGCCGGCTCGGCGCTGCTCGCCACAGCACTCGCCGCCACCATCGTCACGCGAATCGCCGAAGGCCGCGAGCGCTATGCCGGTTCCGCGTTCGTCTCTGACGCGCACGAGCTGCAGGACTGATCGCATGCCAGGGCTGAAGCTCCGCATCCCCGCCAGCTACGCCGGTGCGATCTGTGCGTCGGCCGGGATCCTGCTCCTGATGCTGCCGGGAGTGGCATGGGCGGCCTTGGGGCTCGAGTTGGTCGCACTCGCGTTCTGGGTGTGGGCTCGCTCGCTGCCCGACGCCGGCGAGCAACTGGCGCGCTGGTCGTGGCTGCGCCGTCCGGCCATGGCGCTGTGGCTGGCCGCAGCACTGTTCCTGGCTCTGCCCCAGCTGCACAGTGTGTTCGCGCCGGTGCCGGTGCCGCTGCCCGGCGACATCTTCATGCCGCCCACGCTCCAGGTCGCTCCGCCACCCATGTCGCGCGATCCCATGCTGCTGCTGCGCACCATCGCCTCACTCGCGATCCTGTGGGCGGGGCTCGAACTCATGGCCGCGCTGCCGCTGTCGCGCCCGTTCCCCGACCTCACCGGCCCGGCCCGTCCCGTCGGGCCGTGGCTCACCACCCTGCTGCCGGTGACCGGGTTCCTCGTGCTGTGGCGGCAGGCGGACCTGTGGGCCGCGGCACCGCTGGCGCGTGAGATCTCGACGCTCGCGCTCATGGTCGCGCTCGTGTTGTCGTCGCTGCGCGCCTACAGCCGCCGCTCGCTCACCGCCACACTGCGCTGGCTCGTCGTGTACGACTCCGCGCTGGCCTCGCTGCTGGTCACACGCGACGTGGTGCCGGGCAGCGTGGCCGCGCTGCTGTGGCTGGGAACCGCGGGCGGGCGGCTCATCTCGCTCGCCGGCGAGCTCAAGACCAAGGCCGCGCGCCGCGGCCCGGGGCTGACGAGGTTGTGGCGCGTGGCGGGCTGGCTCGCGGGCACGTCGCTGGCGTGGCCGCTGCTCGCCGACGCCGGCTTCTCGAACCAGCGCTTCCATCCGCTGGAATACGGCGTGCTCTCGGCACCCGTGTTCCTCGCCAGTGTGCTGTGGCTCAAGCGCGTGGTCGAGGCACCCGAGCGTCGCGCCATGTCGCGCCCCGAGGACCGCTCGCCGCTCGTCTCGCGAGTGGGTGCGGTGGTCACGCTGCTGCTCGGCCCCTCGGCGCTGGTGTACGCGTGGTCGCAGGGCTACACGGTGAGCCCGGTGGCGGCGGCGTTCGCGCTGCTGCCGCCGCTGATGGCGTGGTGGCCGGTGCGCAGCTTCTTCCCCGAATCCGGCGCGCCGCCGATCGAGACCACGCCCGGCGGCACGCGCGACTTCGCGCTGTCGACGTTCCGCACGGTCACGCTGATCGAGCGTCAGGTCGCCGCCGCCATCGCCGGCATCGCCCGCGCGCTCGGTGCTCCCGCGCGCGACCTGCACTCGGGCGATGCGCAGGAGTACCTGCTGTTCCTGGTGGGCGTGGCCGTGCTGGCACTCCTGCTGCCGGTGCTCCGGTGATCGCGCTGCCCGCTGTCTTCGCCATGGTGATTCCCTGGCTGGTGCCGGTGGCAGCGCTGGCCGCCGCCACGCTCGTGCGGCGCGCGCACGCTCGGCACACCGAGCCGCAGCCGTGGCTGGACGCAGGCATCGCCACGCTGATGCTGGTGCCGCTCGCGGCGATCGTGGCGTGGCCCGGCACGTTCACGCCCGCCCGTGCCGCGCTGGCGGCCGGACTCTCGATCGCGCTGCTCGCGCACGATCCGCGTGACCTGCCGCAGACCGAGGTCGCACTCAAGCTCATGTGGGTGCTGGTCGCCGCGTTCGCGCTGTCGTGGGCCGGCGACGCGCTGCTGGCACTCGCCTCGGGCAGTGCGCGGCCGCGCGAGCAGTGGCCCGCGCTGGCACTGGCGTTGGACCCGTACGCGCTGTGGAGCGCAGCTCTCTCGCTGTCGCTGTTGGCGGGGCTCGTGCTGCTCGGGGGCGCGCCGTTTCACTTCTGGCCGGGTGACCTGTTCCACGGCGCGCGCCCGCACCTGGCCCCATTCGTCGCGGCCACGTTGCAGATGTCGGGCGCGGTGTGGCTGCAGCGACATCTCGATGGCATCACCAGCTTCGGCGGCGCGGCGCAACTGGTTCGAGCACTTCTGTCGCTGTCCGCGATGGTCGCACTCGCGGGCGGGGCGGCCACGCTGGGCTATCAGTGGCGGCCCGAGCGGCGCGTGGGTGCGCTCGTGAGCCTGCAGGGCGGGCTGCTGCTGGCCTCGCTCGCGGCGGCACCCACACGAACGCCGTTCGCCGAGCACGGCGGCATCGCGGCGTGGTCCGGGCACCTGCTGCTCGCCTCGACCGGAGCGAGCATCTTGTCGCATTTCCTGCCCGCCTCGGCCGGCCCGGCCGAGCGGGCCTCGGTGCTGTTCCGCCGCCACCCGTGGAGCGGAGCGGCCGGTGCCTACGCGCTGCTCTCGCTCGCCGGCGCACCTGGCACGCCCGGCATGCACGTCTGGCTGGATGTGGCGCGCACGCTCGCCGACTTGAAGCACCCGGGGCTGTTGTTCGGGCTCACGATCGCATGGCTCGCCGCGTTCGGCGTGGCCGCGGACGAGATCCGGCGCGCATTCGGCGCGCCCGACGGCTCGCCAGTGCCGAGGCGGCAAGTGCCGCGTTCGCTGCGCGTGGCGCTGTGGATCGCCTGTGTCGCGCTGGTGGCGCTGATGGTGGTGTGGAGCCGGGGCACCTGAAATCGAGCAGGCGGTCGCCCGATCGCGCGCCGCCTCCACGACATGCCGAGTTTCAGTGACTGGCGCGCAAGCCGGCGACTCACGAGCAGAATTGCTTGTAGCCGTCTGTCAATAAGCATAGAATTAATACATCGTGAATCTGGGCGTGGAAGAGCTGCTAAACCACGCCCGAGCGCGGTTCGAAGTGCCGGCCGGGTCCGACGCCGGCAGCCGAAGTGCGGATCCACTTTCCCGTCTCGCGCCCTCCGGCGCTGCGATCGAGGAAGTGGCCCGATATGTTCAGGCGGTGGACGCACCCTCAGGGGCCGTGCACCGGACGACCCTCCCCCTCGTCAAGTTGATAGGACCGATTTCCATGATCTGTCGCCCGGGCCGTGCTCATCCCGAGGTGCGAATGCACGTGCTCGCGTCCGGGCTCATCGGCCTCGCACTCGCCGCCTGTGCGCCGGCCGGGCCTCCCGCCGCAGGGCGACCTGCTGGAGCCCATGACTCGGTAACGTTCGCCTCCTCCCGGGACTGGGACCTGAAGGCGGAGAGGCTCTCGCCCAGGGGCACGAATCCGCTCCACGGCTCGCTGCAGCCTGGCTTCCGGTACGTCCTCGAGCAGAGTGCCGACCCGGAGCGCGCGGGGCGAGTCGAGGTCATGGTGCTGGAGCAGACCGAGCCGTTCGACCTTCCGGGGCTCGGCCGTTTCGAGTGCGCCGTGTTGCAGACCGATGAGCTCAGAGACGGCATGCTCGAGCGGCAGATGCACGAGTGGCTGGCGATCGACACCAGGACCAAGGCCATCTACACGTTCGGTGCGGTGAGCTGGGAGGTCGACTCGGTGGGCAATAAGATGTTCGCTGGCATGTGGCGTGCAGGAGACGGGGAGGAGGGCCATGTGGCAGAGCCCGCCCTGGTCGTGCCGGGCCGACCCGTGCGGGGCGAGCGCCAGCGCTCGGTCGCGCGCGGCTCGGGGGCCGACGGCTACAGCGAGGTCATGGAGACCGGGGTCAAGGTCGTCGCCCCGGCGGGTTCCTTCACCGGCTGCGTCCGGATCCGGCAGGTGGCCTTGTCGGATCCCAGTTCGTTCACCGACCGCTGGTGGTGCCCGCGCGTCGGGCTGGTCCGCGACCAGACGGACGGCGAGCTGCTGGCCTCCGACGCCCTGAAGAGCGACCTGTCCGCGTTTGGCCGCCACTCCGGCGAAAAGGCCGCGCCGCAGGCGCAGGCCCGCCGGATCACCCCCGAGGAGGCCCAGGCCATCGCGCTCAAGGCGCTTCCGGGCACCTTCCGCACGGTCGAGCTCGAGCAGCGGGGCCCGTTGCTCGTCTATACCGTGGAGATCCTCGCCAAAGCGGACGGCGTCGAGACCGATGTCTTCGTGGACGTCGTGACCGGGAAGGTCGTCGGAATTGAGCACTGATCGTGCACCCACCGCGTCCGGGCCTCGGCGGTGCGGTCACCCTGTTCGCCATGAGGTCCCAGTCAGTGGAACGAAGCGAGCCATGAGCGCAAGTCTCCGGATGGTTGTCGGCATCGCCGCACTGGTCCTGTTCGCGGGCCCAGCCAGCGGCCAATCGCAGTCCCAGACCGGGACCGAGGAGTTCGGTCTCTCCCAGCGGGAGTTGGTCCAGGCCATCGAGAAGGTCGAGGCCGCGATCGCGAAGTGCATGCGAGATCAAGGATTCACCTACGTGCCGGTGGACTATGCCACGGTGCGAAAGGGCATGACCTCGGACAAGAACATCCCGGGTCTAAGCGAAGCGGAGTTCGTGCAGAAGTACGGGTGGGGCCTCTCGACGCTTTACACCGGCCGCGCCCCGCAGCTCGCCGAGGGGTACAGCCCGGCGCGCGTGGGCCTCGGGCCCCGCAACGTGGAGATCTACAGCAAGCTATCGCCGTCCGATCAGGTCGCCTACAACCGGGCCCTGCTGGGGAACAACCTCAATGTGACCTTCGCGGTCGCACTCGAGACCGAGGACTTCTCCGGGTGCGGGGGCTGCACGCGCAGTGCGATCGCTCAAGTGTTCAAGCCCGAGCAGTTGACCGCCAGCTACTACAACCCGACCGATGCATTGGTCTACCGGGACCCGCAACTGAAGTCGGCGCTGCGCTACTACGCGCTCGAGATGCGCAAGGCGGGCTTCAACCTGAGCCATCCGGACGAGGCCGAGAACGACATCCGCCGCCGTCTCGCCGCAATCACCGAGGGCGGGGCCCTCACGCCGGCTGCCATGTCGACCGAGCAGCGGGCCGCCCTCAAGGAACTCCAGACCTATGAGATGCGGTCGGCGGCGAAGAATCACGAGCTCAAGGTGACGGTCTTCGATCCGCTCGAGGCGAAGATCCAGCGGCAGCTGTTCGCGCGCGAGATCAAGTGACGCAGGCCCTTCCCACCAAGCATTGGACCATCGCCCAAAGTGGGCACCGCTGGCCCGCACCGGAGACCGGGGTACGCCATGAACAATCAGCGCATTAGGTTCCTGGGCGCGGTCCTCGCGATCGTCGCCACGGCGGCACTCACGGGCTGGTGGGGGTTCACGCAGGTCCGCTCCCCGGCTGACGTCGCGGCCCGTACCGCGGCCCCCACTCCGTCGCCGATCCTGGTACCGGTCGAGGAGCGCGTGCTGAGCTCCAACGTCGTGACACGAGGCACCGCCCGATTCGGGCTCCCGCAACCGGTCTCGATCGCGCCCTCGGTCCTCAAGGCGCAGCCGGGGCTCATCACCACACTGCCGGCGAAGAGTGCAGCGCTTCACGAGGGCTCTGTGTTGCTTCGCGCCTCGGGACGTCCCGTGTTCCTGCTCGAGGGGCGCACACCTGCCTACCGGGACCTCTCGCCAGGGATCACGGGTGATGACGTGCGCCAGCTTCAGGTCGCGCTCATCCGCCTCGGGCTCCACAAGGGCGGGCTCACCGGCGTCTACGACGCTTCGACCGGTCGAGCCGTGGCCGCGTGGTATCGCAGCGCGGGCTTCGACCCTTTCGGGCCCACTCCCGAGCAACTCGCGGAGGTGCGCACGATCGAACGCGAGTCTGCCGATGCCGAGAAGCTGCGGGTCACGACCGCCGGGGCCGTGGCGGGCGCCGGCCTGGAGATCGAATCGGCGCGCGCCACCGCCGAGCATGACGAGCGCGTGGCGACCTCCGAGATGGCGGCCGCGAACGCGGAACGCGCACGGGTGGTGCTCGATCCTCGGCAGCCAGAGTCCGCGCGCATGGCGGCAGACGCAACGGTCCAGAAGGCCGAGGCGGGGGTCAAGGCGGCGCGACTGTCCGGCCAGTTGGCGGTGCGGAACTCCCTCGACGCGCAGAAGACGGCCGACATCGACGCCCGTAGCGCCGCCGAACGGGCCGACCGCCTGGCGAGCGACTTGGTCGCCGCCCGGCTCCGGCTCGGCGTGCAGTTGCCGGTGGACGAGATCGTCTTCCTGCCGGCACTACCCGTGCGAGTGCACGAGGTGACGGCGATCGTGGGTGACGCCGCCCGCGGACCGGCCCTCTCGGTGACTGACAACCAGCTCTCGGTCGACTCGGCCGTGCCGCTCGAGAGCGCACCGTTCGTGAAGCCCGGCATGGCAGTCGAGATCTCCGAGCCGGCCCTCGGGGTCAACGCTCAGGGCACGGTCGTGACGGTGGCGGACGGGCCCGGAACGAACGGCGTGGACGGCTACCACTTCTATTTCGAGGTCCGGGTGGACAAGGCCTCGACGCCGCTCCAGGGCTACTCGCTGCGGCTCACCATTCCGATCCAGTCGAGCAAGTCGGCGGTGATCGCGGTTCCGACCAGCGCCGTCTCGCTGGCCGCGGATGGTACTTCGCGAGTCCAGGTGCAGGTCGGCGACAAGCTGGAGTACGTGGTCGTCAAGCCGGGTCTCTCGGCCGACGGATTCATCGCGGTGACTCCCATCCAAGGAACGCTGAAGCGTGGCCAGCTCGTGGTCGTGGGCTACGAGAGTGCCGCCCCCGCCGGGACCCCATGAGCGAACGGGGACCAGACGCCAACATCCCGGTGCTGGAGCTCCGGGGGGTCTCACGGGTGTTCGGCAGCGATCCGGCGATTCATGCGCTGGTCGAGGTGGACCTGTGCGTGGAACGCGGCGAATGGCTGGCGATCACCGGGCCTTCGGGGGCAGGCAAGTCCACGCTCCTCAACGTCCTGGGCTGCCTCGACCGCCCGACGAGCGGCCGCTACCTGATCGACGGCCTCGACACCACCGGGCTCAGCGACAGCGCGCGCGCGGGAGTTCGCAGCCGCCGCATCGGGTTCGTGTTCCAGTCCTTCCACCTGCTGCCCTACCGCAGCGCGCTCGAGAACGTGATGCTCGCGGAGGTCTACCGGAAGAGCACGCATGTGGGGCGCCGCGCGCGTGCGCTTGCGGCACTCGAGCGCGTGGGAATAGCCCACCGCGCCGAGGCCTCTCCGGCCAAGCTCTCGGGTGGCGAGCGACAGCGGGTGGCGATCGCGCGCGCGCTCATGTGTTCCCCCAGCCTGCTGTTGTGCGATGAGCCGACGGGGAATCTCGACACCAAGTCGTCG
>CAZADU010000061.1:0-1839 GCA_964483945.1 uncultured bacterium | reverse complement strand
GGCCGCACGCAGCCCGTGGCGGACGGTGCCGGGCACCACCCCCTGGCGCGCGTCCTCGCACGGTCGGCGACTGGGCGAGCGACTCGACCGCGAAGCGCACAACACACCCCGGCCGCCACGCACGCGCCCGCAGCGTTGTGCTAGCGTGGCCGGCATGATGACCTCCTCGCTCAGACCGGCCCGCTTCGCGTCGTTCCGCGCACTTCCGGCGCTGCTCCTCGTCCTGCTCACCGGCATCCTCGCCGCGGCTGGATGCGGCCCCACCAAGGTCGAGAAGGAGCGCTCGGTGTTCGATCGCCCGCTCGTCGCACTCGCGGACAGTGGTCAGGTCGAGGCGATGCGAGTCGTCGCCGACATCGAGATGCTGCGCGCCCAGGGCATGTTCACGGACTCGCTGGCCAACGCGCTCATGGAGCTGCCGTCCAGCGACTACATGTCGCTCGACGACCAGGGCGTGCTGACGCGCGCGGGGCGAGGCGTGGACCTCGCCGCACTGGTGGAGTACCTGGCGGTCGAGCCGCAACTGCTGCAGGAGTTGGTGGTCACCACCACGCAAGCGGCTGAGCTGCGCCGGCTGGCCATGGACAACATGACCGCCGCCGCCGAGATGGCGACGGGGTTCCGCGGCCAGAAGGCCGGCACGCCGAACTGACGTGTCCTGGCTAGCCGGACAGGTCATACTCATGCTCGAGGTGCTTCTGTCACAGGCGGGCCGCCCGCCCGTAACGGAATCACCACGAGGAGGTGACGTGCACCCTGGACGCGCTGGATGGCCCCGCTCTCTGACAGCCGCCGTCGCACTGTTATTGCTGTACGCGGCGACCAGTACAGCCCAGATCCCTTTGGGTGCTACGGGCCCGAACTTCACGAAGACACCGCTCGGCGGCGGCTCGGTGTCGTTGTCGCAGTACTCGGGCAAGGTCGTGGTGCTGTTCCTGCTGGGCTACTCCTGACCCTTCTGTCTCGCCGACGGTCCGTCGGTGCAAAGCGACATCGCGCAGCACTATGCGTCCACCCACCCGGGCCAGGTCCAGGTGCTGGGCGTGGACCTGTGGAACGGCACGCCTGCTCAGGTGAACAGTTTTCGCACGTCCACAGGGGCCACCTACCCGCTGCTCATGCAGGGCGCGTCGCCGACCGGAGGAGACGTGCAGTCTCTCTATGGCACGTACGATAATTACGTCGTCCTCAACAAGCAGGGCATCGTCCGCTATCACGCCGCTCTGGGCTGGCCACACGGCAATCGCTACCACTTGAACGAGATCCGTGCGTGCGTGGACTCATTGGTCATGAGCCTCGTGGATGTGCCCGCGGGCTCCTTCCCTAGCGCGCGACTTTCGGCGAGCCCCAATCCCGTGAGGGTATCCACCGCGATCACGGTCGCGCTGCCGAACGCCGTCTCCGATGCCGACATCGGCGTGTTCGACGCGGCCGGCCGTCGCATCGCCACGCCGTGGCGCGGCGCACTCGCCGCCGGACGACATGAAGTGGTCTGGGACGGGCGCAGCGTCGCCGGAGGCCCTGCCCCCGTGGGGCTCTATTTCGTGCGCGCGCGCCTCGGTGGCGACGTCCGCACGTTGCGATTGGCGGTGATGCGATAAGCCGGTCGCGTACGCTCCGAGTTGCGCTGGGGGCTTGCCTCGTGGCACTGGCCGCCGGTGCACCGGACTCGTCGGCCGCGCCGCCGGCTTCTGCCGAGGGGATCACGCTGCGCACCACGGCAGGCCAGCGGCTGCAGTTGGCGTCGCTGCTCGCGGAAGGGCCGGTGCTGCTCGACTTCTGGGCGACGTGGTGCCGTACGTGCGAACGCTCGCTCCCCGCGACGCAGGCGCTGCACGA
>CAZADU010000060.1:0-4708 GCA_964483945.1 uncultured bacterium | reverse complement strand
GGTCCCCGGGCAACCCTCTGACGAGCACTTCGGCGAAGGCTTCGAGGAAGTCTCCGACTGGAGGTTCGCGCCCGACGGCACGCTGTGGTTCGTCCGGCAGTCGGTGGGATTCCAGGCGAACACCGGACAGCTCGCACGCATCCGGCCGACATCGCCGCCCCCGCCGCCACAGGTCTCGCTCAAGCTGTACGTGCTCGCCACGCCAAGCGTGGGCGGGGCCTCGTTCCGTCTGACCGTGACACGGGATACACACACGCGGCTCACATTGCACGACCTCACGGGCCGTCTCATACGGGCCTGGTCCGGCGACGAGTTCGGCCGGCGGCCCGCGCCCGACGGCTACGGCGTGGACTGGGATGGCCTGGACGACGACGGCCGGCGCGTGCCTCCGGGACTGTACGTGAGCCGATTGGAGTCACTCGGACAGTCGGCCTCGGTGCGCGTGGTGTTCTTGCGTTGACGGGCACCTGTCGCGCCTCTGAACGCTGGTTAGGCTCCATGACCGCAGGCCGGTCGCGCCGTGTCATCTGAACACTTCGTGTCCGGCCGAACAGGTGCCCGTTCCCGCGAAAGCCACTAGACTGGGGCTACGCCCGTCCACCTTCGCGCCCGTGTCGTCGTGGCGCATGCAACCTCCCGGAGGATCCCCATGAGCTCGACCCTGACCGGCCGCATCGCGCCCGTCGCGGCTTCCGCGCTGCCGCCCTACTCGCCGACCACGTACCTCGACTACTCGCAGCCCGAGCACCGCACGTCCTACGAGAAAGCCATCGCCGCCATCCGCGCCACGGCCGGCACCGAGTACCTGAACGTCATCGGTGGCGAGCGCGTGAAGGGCTCCAAGACGTTCGACTCCACGAATCCCGCGAAACCCAGCGAGGTGCTCGGCCGCTTCCAGAGTGCGACGCGCGAGCAGGCGGCACAGGCGGTCGAGGTGGCGTTCGAGACGTTCAAGACCTGGTCTCGCGTACCCGCGGCCGAGCGTGCGGCGTACCTGATCGAGGCTGCCAAGCGCATGAAGCAGCGCCGCGACCATTTCTCGGCGTGGATGACGCTCGAGATCGGCAAGAGTTGGAACGAGGCAGACGCCGACACCGCCGAAGCTATTGACTTCATGGAGTTCTACGCGCGGGAGATGCTGCGCTACGACGCCCCGCAACCCCTGCATCAGATGCCCGGCGAGAAGGACACGCTCGTGTACTTGCCGCTCGGCGTGGGCGCGGTCATCCCGCCGTGGAACTTCCCGCTCGCGATCGCGGTGGGCATGGCGACGGCCGCGATCGTCACGGGCAACACGGTGGTGCTGAAGCCCGCCAGCGACACGCCGGGCATCGCGTGGCAGTTCTTCGCGCTCATGGAGGAGGTGGGGTTGCCGCCGGGCGTGATCAACTTCGTCACCGGCGACGGGGCGACGGTGGGTGACCAGATCGTGCGCCACCCCAAGACGCGGTTCGTGTCGTTCACGGGTTCGAAGGAAGTGGGCATCGGCATCAACAAGCTTGCCGCCGACGTGCAGCCGGGCCAGAAGTGGTTGAAGCGCGTGGTGGCCGAGATGGGCGGCAAGGACGGCATCGTCATCGACGACGAGGCCGACATCGACGCCGCGGCGCTGGGCGTGGCCCAGAGCGCGTTCGGGTTCGGCGGGCAGAAGTGCTCGGCTTGCTCACGTGCGATCGTGGTGGACTCGGTGCACGACGCGTTCGTGGCCAAGCTCATGCCCGCCATCCAGAAGCTCGTGAACCAGGGCGACCCGGCCGTATACGGCACGTATCTGGGTCCGGTCGCGAGCGAGCGCGCCATGAAGACCATCCTGCAGTACATCGAGGTCGGAAAGAGCGAGGGCAAGCTGTTGCTGGGCGGTGGCCGCGTGCCGGGCGAGGCCGGCTGGTTCGTGCAGCCCACCGTGATCGACGACGTGGCACCCACAGCGCGCATCGCGCAGGAGGAGATCTTCGGCCCCGTGCTGGCGATCATCCGTGCGAAGGACTATGACGACGCGCTGCGCATCGCCAACGGCACCGACTTCGGGCTCACCGGTGCCGTGTTCTCGAAGAACCCCGCCAAGATCCAGCGCGCGCGCGAGGAGTTCTTCGTCGGCAACCTGTACCTGAATCGCAAGTGCACCGGTGCGATGGTCGGCTGCCATCCGTTCGGCGGCTTCAACATGAGCGGCACCGACAGCAAAGCGGGCGGACGCGACTACCTATTGCTGTTCCTGCAGGGCAAGAGCATCGCCGAGAAGGTCTGACGAGGTAGCGCGGCGCGTCCTCGCGCCGCGAGCAAGACGCGACGGCCCGGGAGCGTACGCTCCCGGGCCGTCGTGCTTTCGGCGTCACTCGAGCTCGCGGCGCTGCAAGCGGCGCCGCGAGATGCGGCGAGTCGCGGACGAGGCCGGCGGTTCGCACCACCGGCCCCGCGTGTTCCCCGTGTCACGAGAGGGTGTGGGGCCCCTCCGAGCGGCCGGGGTCAACGATAGTATGACTTGACCTGCCCCCACGTGCCGCGCCTCGCGGCGTCCACGTAGCCGAAGCAGCTCTTCGAGGCATGGAAGAAGAAGATGCCCTGGTCGTCGATGTCCACGTCGGCGTCACAATCGAAGTCGGCGGTCGGATCCGTCGTACCCACCTTCGCGTAGAACAGGGCGTGGTCATTGGTGAGAAGGTTCGAGGTGAAGCCATCCCCATCCTGGTCGGGTGAGGCGAACGCACGCTGGCCGAGCATCACGCCATCGGCGAATACACGGACGGTGTTTGCGGCGCAGCCACCGCCCATCCTGGGCGGGAATCGCGCCAAGCCCGTGGCGTCCGTGAGCATGCTCAGCGTGCGAGCGGTGATGTCCACCGTGTATGGGACGGGTCCGTTGCCGAAAGTGCAGATGTACGCCTCTGGGCAAAGCGAGAAGTCCAGGACCACGGTGGAGTTGGCGACGGGATTGTTCGCGACATCTCGCACGATGATGTCGAATGCCATGTCACCGAGCGGGCAACCGACCAGGCAGTCGGGCACCGCGGAGTTGACGGGCGAGGGCACGGCCGAGGACGCCGGCGCTGCCTCGAGGGAGAGCAACAGAGCTGGCAGTAGGGCGGGGAGCAAGGCGATGCCGATCCGAGGAAGGCTGCGCATGGGAGGCCTCGTGTGCGGTGCTCGATGACCGGTCGTCAACACCCATTGCAGATGCTAGCGTGCCCCGAAGGCTAGCACCGACGCACTCGCGCCGGTCGTCAATAATGCGGGCTTTCAGCCCTTTCGGCGGGTGCGAGCCGCGGGCTTGGCGGGCTTCGAGGCCTGGGCCCGGGTGACTGCACTCGTGCGAGCAGGCTTGGGCTTGGCAGTCGAGGGCTTGCGCGGCTTGGCCTTGGCGGCCGGTGAGCGCCCGGCAGCGCCAGGCGCGGCGCTGACCGCGCCCTCGCCAGGCCGGCCCTGCCGCATCTCCCGGCGCCAACGGTCGAACTCGGCGAACGGGCGCGTGTTCCACACGTCGGCCTTCGTGAGCCCCGCGCGGCGTGCCTGGAACACGCCGAAGCGCATGTTGTCGAGCTGACTCGTGGCGTGCGCGTCGGTGTCGATCACGAACCGGCAGCCCTTCTCGAGCGCCAGCCGGGCGTTCACGTCGGAGAGGTCCAGCCGGTCGGGCGAGGCGTTGATCTCCATGGCCACGCCGTGCTCGGCCGCGGCCCGGGCCACCTGCTCGACGTCGAACGCGACGGGCTCGCGCGAACCGATCAGCCGCCCTGTCGGATGCCCGAAAGCGTGCACGAGCGGGTGACGCACGGCGCGCAGCGCGCGCGCCGTGGCCACGTCGGGAGCTTGGGTGAAGTGCGAGTGGATGGAGACGATCACCCAGTCGAGCAACGCCAGCGTGTCGTCATCCAGGTCAAGCTCGCCGTCGGCGAGGATGTCCACCTCGAGCCCGTGCAGGATGGGTATGCCGGGGTGGCGCACTCGCGCGGCCTCGATCTCGCCCACCGACTTGCGCACGCGTGCCGCGTCGAACCCGTTGGCCATGGCGAGCGCCTTGCTGTGCTCGGTGATGGCGATGTATTCGTGCCCGCGTTCGATGGCGGCCTCCACCATCGCGTCGATGCTGTCGCGGCCGTCGCTGCGCGTGGTGTGCATGTGCAGGTCGGCGCGCAGGTCGGCCAGCTCGAGCAGCACGGGCAGCCGGCCGTGCCGCGCCAGTTCCACCTCGCCGCGGGCCTCTCGCAGCTCGGGCGGCACCCACGCCAGGCCAAGTGCTCGGTACACGTCCTCCTCGGTGCGCGACGCCACCACGCGCTCGCCCTGCGTGAGCCCGTACTCGTTCAAGCTCATGCCCTTGTCGATGGCGATCTTGCGCAGCTCGATGTTGTGCTCCTTGGAACCCGTGAAGTAGAGCAGCGCCGCACCGAAGCTCTCCTCGGGGATGAGCCGCAGGTCCGCTTGAAGCCCGGCCTCCAGCCGCACGCTCGACTTGGTGTCGCCTTGGCCCAGCACGTCGGCGACCGAGGCGTGCTTCGTGAACGCCTGCATCACTTGTTGGGCGTCGCCGCCGCACACCAGCAGGTCCAAGTCGCCCACCGTCTCTCGGCGGCGGCGGAACGAGCCTGCCAGTTCCACGCGCGACACGCCGGGCAGCGCCGACATTCGCTCGGCGAGCGCGTGGTGGCGTCGCGCACCGAGGAGGACGTGTACCGAGCACTTGGCCTGGCGTGGGTGCCGCCCGAGCTGC
>CAZADU010000059.1:0-4307 GCA_964483945.1 uncultured bacterium | reverse complement strand
CACCTCGAGCGAGCAAGCCGGACTCCGTTCGCGCTCTTGAACGTGTGAGTGCCGACAGCTTGCGCGCGCTCCAGCCACACATCTCCGGAGGCCAGGCGCTCGCGGTCGGCCTTGGGCTTACGCTGGCACCGCCCGCGATCGCCCTGCTCATGAACCCACCGGAGAGCGGGGGTGAGATCGCGTGGGAAGCCTCGCTCACGATCGGTGCGGCGTTGGGCATCTTCGCGGGTCCGGCTATCGGCTTGGCGAGTGGCGGGCGCGGCGATCTTGCTGCGCGCGGGCTCGGCTTCCGCACCCTCGGCTACGCCGCGACGCTGCTGGGGCTATTCGCCGTGGCCAGCGCGTTCGAGAGCGGGGGTGGCGCTGGGACCACGGTCATCGCCATTGTGGGACTGGCCGGAGCCACGGGCAGCGTCGTGAGCTGTGTGTACGATCTCGCCATCACGCCGTCCGCTGTAGGTCCGGCCCGGCACGTGACCGTCCGACCGATGGTGGATGCGCAGGGGAGGCTGGGGTTGCGAGCGACGTTCTGAACGCGGCCCGCTGCACCTGAGCGGCGCGATGGTGGGTGCCACGCTCCCGGACGGGAAGACGGGGCCGGATCCATACTGGCCATCTCGCGGGCTGAATCCCGAGCCTGCTTCGCGCGTCCAAACAACCTCGCGGGGCCGGACGGCTCGGCGAAAGCGGTCCCGTGCCGAGCCGTGCTCACGCGGGTGAAGCGATCGTTCGCGCCGCGACCCGTGAGGAGGTGCCATGCAGCCCCAACTGAGGCTCGTGACCGGAGAGGCGCAGCCCTCGCTGCCGCCGCCGGTCCTGCCGAATGTGCTGAACGTAGATGACAGCCTGCTCCTCGACGCTTACTCCGAAGCAGTCGTCGGCGCGGTCGAGCGAGTTTCCCCTTCCGTCGTGAAGATCGAGGTGGAGCGCCGCGGCCGCCATGGGGGCAGTGCCGGTTCCGGATTCGTCTTCACCACCGACGGGTTCGCCCTGACGAACAGCCATGTCGTGCACGGTGCTCGCGCGCTCACCGCGGTGCTGGCCGACGGCCGCCGCGCGCCCGCCACGCTCGTGGGCGACGACCCCGATACCGACCTCGCGGTGGTGCGCCTGTCGGCGTCCGACCTGCCGCCGGCGACACTGGGCGAGTCGGGAAAGGTGCGCGTCGGCCAGGTGGCCATCGCCATCGGCAACCCGCTCGGGTTTCACACCACGGTCACGACCGGTGTGGTGTCAGCGCTGGGCCGTTCGCTGCGCGCGCAGTCGGGGCGGCTGATCGACGACGTCATCCAGACGGACGCCTCGCTCAATCCCGGCAACTCCGGCGGCCCGCTCGTGAACTCGCGCGGCGAGGTGATCGGCGTGAACACCGCCATGATCCTGCCCGCGCAGGGCATCTGCTTCGCCATTGCCAGCGACCTCGCCAAGTTCGTGGCGACGAGCCTTATCCGGGACGGGCACATCGTGCGCGGCTGGATCGGCGTGGCGGGTCAGAACGCGCGGTTGCGCCGGCACTTGGTGCGACGCCACGGCCTGTCGCACGAGTCCGGCGTGCTGGTGCTGTCGGTCGAGCGCAGCAGTCCGGCGGAGCGCACGGGCCTGCGTGAGGGCGACATCCTCGTCGCACTCTCCGGCCAGGCGGTCGAGGGTGTTGACGACCTGCACCGGCTGCTGAGCGGTCGCGCGATCGGGGTCGAGTCCCCAGTGGTGGTGCTGCGGAACTCCGAGCAGGTGTCAATGGCGATCACGCCGAGCCCTGCGCCGACACGCTGACCCGAGCGACGCGGGAACGAAGCAGAAGCGCGGGCCCGCTGGCGGGGCCCGCGCTTCTGCACGTGCCCGGTAAAGGCGGAGCGCCCGGCTGGAGGTAGGTCCGGGCGCTCACGTTCGGTCGCGGGCCTTGCCTTCCCGCCACCGTGCCTGCTGTCTCGGTCCGGAGCCGGTCTCTCGTTCCGGCCCCGTTGTGCTGCCCGCCAACCTCGCTCGCTCGCGTGTGGCTACGAGTAAGACGCCGCGACCGGGTGAAAGGTTTCCAGACGAGGCATGAATCCACATTTCCGTGAAACGTCGCCTACCAGTGCCGCACAACAGGCCACCAATGCGAAACAGACGAGCCCCGCGAGCACAGGCTCGCGGGGCTCGGAGGCTTCGGCCGCCGGTCGACGGCGGGGCCCGCCGTGGCTGCCTCGACTCAGGCCGGCCGGGGGCTGGGCTCCCCGAAGCCTCCGCCGGTGCCGCGGTCCTCGGCCTGCGTGGCCGGTGCGGCGGCGGGGGGAGGCGTGTCGGCAGGGTTCGGCGGGCGCACGATGGGCTCCAGTATCTCGCCCTTGAGCAGGCGGTCCATCTGCTTGCCGTCGATCGTCTCGCGCTCGAGCAGGCCGTTCGCCAGCAGGTGCAGCTTGTCCATGTTCTCGCGCAGCAGCCGCATCGCCAGGTCGTGCGCGCGCTCGATGATGCCGCGCACCTCGGTGTCGATCAGCAACGCCGTCTGTTCGCTGTAGTCCTTGGAGCTGGTGATCTCCTTGCCCAGGAAGATCATGTCCTCACGCTTGCCGAACGTGAGCGGACCCAGCTTGTCGCTCATGCCGAAGCGCGTGACCATGCTGCGCGCGATGCTCGTGGACTGCTCCAGGTCGTTCGCCGCTCCGGTGGTGAGGTGGTTGAACACCAGCAACTCCGCGGCACGGCCGCCCATGGCGAGGCAGAGTCGGTCCTCGAGTTGCTTCTTGGAGTGATTGTGCCGCTCCTCGATGGGCGCGAACGCCGTCACGCCCAGCGCGCGGCCGCGCGGGATGATGGTGACCTTGGTAACCGGGTCCGAGCCGGGGATCAGCCACGCGACCAGTGCATGCCCGGCCTCGTGATACGCGGTGGTCTTGCGCTCGAGATCGGTCATGACGAGGCTCCTACGCTCGAGCCCGAGCGTGACCTTGTCGCGAGCGTCCGAGAAGTCGCGCGCCATGACCTTCTTCTGGTTGCGCCTTGCCGCCAGCAGCGCGGCCTCGTTCACGACGTTCGCCAAGTCGGCGCCCGACATGCCCGGGGTCTCGCGCGCAATCTGCTTGAGGTCCACGTCGTCCGACAGGGGGATCTTGCGCGTGTGCACCTTGAGGATGCCCTCGCGGCCGCGCACATCCGGCCAGTCCACGACGATCTGCCGGTCGAAGCGGCCCGGGCGCGTGAGTGCGGGGTCCAGCACGTCCGGTCGGTTCGTGGCCGCCAGGATGATCACGCCCTCGTTCGACTCGAACCCGTCCATCTCGACCAGGAGCTGGTTGAGCGTCTGCTCGCGCTCGTCATGCCCGCCGCCCAGGCCTGCACCGCGATGCCGGCCGACAGCGTCAATTTCATCTATAAAAAGTATGCAAGGTGCGTTGCGCTTTCCCTGCTCGAACAAATCGCGCACGCGGCTGTTGTGCAGCAGCACCGGCTTCTCGCCGCCGAAGAACGCCTCGTTCTCGCAGCCGCACAGGTCATACACATAACCGTCGAACGGCTTCACGTCGACGCACTGCACGATGGCACGCTTGCCCTGACGCGCGCGGTCGCGAACCATCCAGTGGCTGGTCTTGCCGATCATCAGGTTCCATGCGCGCGTGGCCGGAAGTGGGCGGTTCTTGAGCACGCGGCCCGCCGGCATGTTCATCTCGCGCACGCCGGAGGGGATGCCGTGCATCGCACACAACCAAGTCAGTTCGCGGATGAGCCCGTGGCTCACCGACGTCATGCTGAGCTTGCCTTCTTTCGTGACGTAACCATCACCGAGTGCATAGCCCGTCAGGTAGGCCTCGAAGTACTCGCGCGGCAGGTCCCAGAGCAGTTCTGGCACGTGCTTCTCGTGACTGCCCGTCCCGCACTGCCGCTCGAAGAAACGCCCCAGCGTGGCGGAGTGGACGATGATCTTGGTCGAGTGGTCCGGGGTGGGCACGCGCTTGGCTTCCACGCCAAAGATCTCGTGCAGCAGTTTGCAGACATCGTCGTGCAGATCGGCTTCGTGCGTGCCGAACGTGAATTCGAGACAGCCGTTCTCGCGCCCCTCGGCGGTGTAGTAGCCGAACAGCTTGAGCAGTCCCGGCGTGACCTCGACCTCAGTGGGTAGCTCGGTGGGCAGGTATGCGAGCCCGCGCGGTACGTGTACGCCGCGCTGCCAGTTGCTCACGGTCATCTGGGAGACGCCGGCCACGGCCGCGATCTCGGCCTGCGGCATGCGGCCGGCCTGCGCCATCACATAGTCGTGTGCCGCTTCCGTCGCCGATACGTCGTCATGCACTCGCAGCCGGCGCGGATCGGAATCCCCGACGAACGTG
>CAZADU010000058.1:0-1846 GCA_964483945.1 uncultured bacterium | reverse complement strand
CGTTCTGCTAGCTACAGCGTTTGCTACGCCCGCACAGCAGGGTTGGATCGCGACCAAAATCTCGTCTCCGACCGGGGATCTGAATACGGTATTTTTTCTGGATAGCAAACGAGGCTGGGTAGGTGGCGACAACGGTTTTCTTGGTCGTACTGATGATGGCGGGCGCACGTGGGTCCAGCAGATATCGGGCGCCGCGCCGAACATTCACCGCGACTCCTGTCGCGGTGGAATCCACGTCGCGCACGGCACCCCGCGGCGTGGGATGCGCAGCCGGAACCGCGTCGCGGACGGTGCCCCGAGGCGTGGACGGAGCCGCCCGGCGACTCAAGCCTTTGGTGCCGCGAGCGCGGGATTCGGCGCGGCCGCAGGCGTCACCGCTGGCGCCAGGAACCACTCCCCGCGCGGCACGACCTTGGGCTTCTCCGGGTCGCCCTCGTAGGCCGGCGTCATGATCTGCACGTTGTGTTCGTTGAATACGTCGAGGATGTGGGCATGCAGCTCGCTGTAGATGCGGAACATCTCGTTTGGAGTCTTGCAGAACGCGAGGATTGCGTAGGTCACCGCGAAGTCGCCGAGAGATCTCTGCCGCACGAATGGCCGCGGCTCCTTGAGCAGGCCGTCCGTCCGCCCCGCAGCCTCGATCAGCATGGCCTCGACCTGCCGCCAGGGCGTCTCGTAACCGATGCCCACAGTCGTGTGCAGGATGAGCCCTTCGCTACCGGCCAGCGTGCTGAAGTTGGTCACCTCGCTGTTCAGGATCTTGGAGTTGGGGATGATGACCTCCTCGTTCCGTGGCGTGCGCAGGTGCGTGACCTGGAGCCGAATCTTGCTCACGAACCCGATCACGCTCTCGATCTGGATCAGGTCGCCCTCTCGGAACGCGCGCCGGTACACCATCGTGTAGCCCGCGATGATGTTGGAGATCACGCCCGTGGATCCGAGCGACAGGATGAAGCCCACGAAGATGGACACGCCCTTGAACGCATCGGAGGACGCTCCCGGGATGTGCGGATACGCCATCACGATGCTGAACGCGATCACGCCCACCTTCACCAGGTCGTAGGTCGGACTGGCCCATTCGGGGTAGAAGCTCTTGAGTTCGACCGCCCCGCGCGCGACCGAATCGAAGAATGACTTGATGATACGCAAGAGGTAGCGGGTCACGAGGATCAGGATGAGCAAGAAGATCAAGTCCGGGATCATCGCCAGCAGCCCGCGCCCGAAGTACGCGATCGGTGCCAGGACCCAGCCGTTCAACTGGCTCGCGGCACCGGCCGTCCAGGGGAACAGTCCGAGGACGTATTGAAGGAAGATCTCCGCCAGCACGGCGGCACCGAGCGCGAAGACCAACCGAAGCGCACCGCGGAAGACCGCCCAGATGTGGTGCGCACCGACGACCTCGAAGGAACTGATCTTGACCGACTTCACCTTCTGGGCCTGCTGGCTCTCCCAGCGATTCAGGAATCCGAACAGGAATCGCAGCAGGAAGAAGACGACGACGGCGACCGCCGAGGCCGCCACCGCCCGCCAGCCGGCCGAGACGAGCGCCTCGCGAGACCGAGCGGCCCGGAAGGCCACGATCGCCTCTCGGATCTTGCCGGTGTAGAGCTCGGCGAGGCTCGCGTGATCCACGCCATCCGAGACGCCGTCCATGACATGGACGCGCATGACGCGGTGGGCTTCGTCCCCGATCCAGACCCAACTCTCGACCTGCGTGGTATCGAGGGAGGCGGGGTCGAACGACTTGTCGCGCGCCAGGTCGAGGATGCGTGCCGTGATCACCTCGGCGCGCCTCTGGGCGGGATAGGCCTGGATCCCGCGCACGCGGAAGAGTTCCACCCCATCG
>CAZADU010000057.1:0-4223 GCA_964483945.1 uncultured bacterium | reverse complement strand
GCCAGCCGCCCGCTCCCACGCCCGCATCGGTCGCGATCAGGAACCGGAGCAATACCGTCTGGTTCTGGTACGTCGTGCCGAGGTTCGCGTTGACCGTGCTGAGTGCGGGGACGCCCGGGTTCCTGCCCGAGTAGGCCTGGCGCCCCGACAGCGGGTTGCCCGAACCCGTGAACAGCGTGGACGTGTAGCCCGGCAGCAGTGCGCCCGGCGTGAGGCCGATGTCGGTCCAGTTCGCTCCGCCATTGGTCGAGATCTCGACGACACCGCCGTCGTAGAAGTTGGTGGCGTCGATCTCGAAGTCGTATTGGTGCTGGAACGAGAACGTGAAGTTGCCGCTTCCCACTTGAAGCGGCGGCGAGACGAGCGCGGACTGCGCCGCAAAGCCCTGGTCGGGGCCGACGAAGCGGTGGTCGTTCGGTCCCACCTCGACGCGGGCCCAGTCCTCACTCGAGACGGGGTCGTGAGTGAACGACCAAGGCGGCGACAGCGTCTCGACCGACTCGTGAGCAGAGGCCACCTCATCCACGTTGGCCATGATCGTGGAGCTGGTTTGGAACGGACCGGCAACGGCCAGGCCGGGGTCGTTGTAGGTGGCCGTCACGGTGACCGCCTCGGGTCCGATGGCACCGAGCAGTTCGACCGGGATGGAGAGCAGCTGTGCCCCGAATGGGGCCACCGGCGCCAATGAAGCGGAGTTGCCCGCCGGGAACGACAGATGCGGGTTCGAGCTGGACAGCGTCACCGTGGTGTTGGAGAGCGTGGCCGAGCCGCTGTTCGCAAACGTGATGTTCATCTCGCCCACTTCGCCGTTGTCGAGGTAGCCGTCGCCGTCGCAGTCGCGGAACTCGACCGTCACGCCGCGCTCGAGCACGGCCAGCGTTCCGCCGGTGACGAAGCTCTCGATGACCGTGGCGTTATTGCTGTCGAACCGGTCGGGCGAGACTGCGCCAGCGCCGGCGCCTCGCCGGGCGAACGCCTGCCAGAACAGCGTGAAGTCGGCCGTGTCCGAGACGTAGGCGGCCAGCAGCAGCGCGTCGCGCGCCTCGGTGAGCGTCGGGGCGTTGGGCGTGAGCTTGTAGGACAGCACCAGGTAATCCCGCATGCGCTGCTGCGCCTGGTCGAACGTCAGCCGGCCGCTGTCCTTGAGCAGTTCGGCATAGCACTCCCACAGCATCGTGCACCAGACCTCGCCGGTGTTGTGCACCTCGGCATTGTTGGAGCCGCTCTGGCCAAACGCCGTGGGTGGTCCCACGGGCAGTGCGATGCCATTCTGGATGTGCTTGAACGTGAAAGCGTTCCTGGCGAAGTCCGTCGAGTAGGGCACGCGCCGGATGCCGAAGTAGTAGGCATTGGACAAGCCAGTGGACGGGAAGAGCGCGTAGGCGCCCGCCCCGAACGTGCCGCTCCAGCCGCTGTTGGCGGGCACCAGGATGTCCTCGGCGCGCACGGTGAGCAGCACGGCGTGGAAGTCGCCCCATCCCTCGCCGAGCCCGCCCGACATGCTCGTGGACAAGCCGGCCGCGTTACCGACCAGGCGATTGCTGATGAAGTGCCCCCACTCGTGCGCCACGATCTGGTTGTCGATCGTGCCGTCGCGGCGGACGGAGGCGGCCCGGTTCATGGTCACGTCGACCGCGCCACTGCCGAGTGCAGTCTTGAGCGCGTTGCCCGTGGCCTGCGTGACGCTCAGCACCGGAATGGTGATGCCGGCGACCGTGCCGCCCAGGCCGGGGGGCGAAGTGCTCGAGGTGTTGTCGGCGATGATGCAGCCGATCGCACCGGCGGCCTGGGCCGCCTGCGCCTTGATCGCGAACGAGCAGGTGCCGCGGTCGAGCAGCACGATCTTGCCCGCCACCGAGCCGGCGTTGGTGAGCGCCGTGCAGCCGTCGTTGACCGGCGCGGTGCCGTCCACGCCCAGGATCAAGGCGCCGGTGGCATTGAAGCTCTGCGGGCCGAATCCCCCCGCCACGCCGGTGGCGTAACTGCCCGCGATGGACGGCGGCAGGTTCACCACCAGGCTGGAGCTGCCCGCGGGCGCGAAGACATACATCTGCATGCGGCCCGGCGATCCGTCGGGAGGAGTGGACATGTTGGCGTTGTTGGTGCCGCCGAAGTCCTGCGCCTCGGATCGCATGGCGTCGCCGCCCAACCCGCCGCGGCCGAAGTTGTCCGTCTGGCCGTTGCCCGAAGCCTCGTCGAAGCCTGAGTCGTAGAACCAGTCGTGCAGGAAGTTATTGTCGTAGAACAACTGCGTGACCGAAGCCATACGCTGATCGCTGCTGAGCGCCGGGTCCTGGTTCACGTCGTAGGTGCGGTCGAACGTGCCGGCGGCGGTCGTAGTCGCGCGCAGGTCGCCGGCGGTGAACCCGTCCGGCGACGACAGGTCGGCGTAGGCGTCGACGTTGTTGCCGAGCGTCTGCGTGGCACCCGGTGCCAGCCAGGCGTCATTGGTCGAGATGGGACCGTTCTGGAGCCCGACCAGACTGGGGGCCACGAAGCCGGGGTTGAAGAAGTCGGGCAGCCCGGTCGGGTGCGGCGAGGCCGCCGTGCCCTGCGGGCCGTCGTGCGGAAGCCGGTCGCCGGTCGTCTGCGCGAACACGCGGTAGTTGAAGCTGTCGAACGCCATGATGTCGTGCCGGAACAGCAGCTTCCCGTCGCTCGCGTCCACGACGTACATGTAGGCTTGGTCAGGTGCCATGAGCTCCACGTACCAGGCCGGCACGAGTGCGTCGGGCATGTGGAACAGCGTCTTCTTCACGCGCACCGGACCGCCCGGCCGGAGGCCCTCGGGCAGGCCGGCCACCGCGGCGGCGACGTCGAAGCGCGAGTAGCCGCCCTCGGCGTCCGCATGGAAGCGGATCGTGGCGGCACTCGCCGGTGAGCCGGCGAAGTCCGTGAGTGCGGCCTCGATGGCGCGCTCAGCGCCGAGTGCGAACTCGAGTGAGCCTGCGCGGGCCGCCAGAGCACGGCCCGGGATGTAGCCCGAGACCGCGACCAGCTCGTGGTCGCGATTCATGAGCACCTTGACCTCGTCGCGGAACACGTCGATGCCATTCACCGACTGCTTGAACACCGCCACCACTCCCCCACGTCCGGTGTCGTGCACGTAGCACAGCGGCGCTTCGCTCACGTCGGCGGCCTGGAGTCGGTAGTAGCCCGAGACGATCCCAAGGTGCCGCCGGGCCGACGCTTCTGCCGAGAGCTTCACCGGCCGCGCTGTGGTCGTCGCGCGCGTGGCGGGGAGGCGTGCCGCCCACAACATCGTCGGTACGTCATATCGCGCGTCGAAGCTCGTGGGCGTAGCCGCTCTCAGAAGCGAGGCGTCCTGCCGCGCGCGCACGGCCGCGGCCCGGGCCGCGGCGGCGGGTCGAAGTCCAGCGGTGACGTCGAGTTCGGGACGGGCTCCGGCGAACGCCGTGCCCGCGAGCCACGAGACGGCGAACAACGAGACCACAATCGCACGGAGCAGCGCGAGTCGGCGGATCATCGTGGGAACCCCTCCTGGGTGGTCAAGACGAATCGAGGCCCGGGCCGGAACCGCTGTCCCCAGCCCGCAGTCAAGCCTGGTCAGACTATCGCGTTGCAACTCGCTCCAACAACGGGAAAGGTCGGCCGGCGAGAAACTTCTGGCGTGGCGCTGGTGTCCTGGGACAGGACGCCAGCGCCGGGCGGCCCCGCGGATCTGACCGGCACCCTCAACGCACGAGCGCCCGGGAGCCGAGGCCCCCGGGCGCGTGCGTACTTCAGGTGTCGGCGCTAGAAGCGCACGATCCTGCGGACGAACTCGGTCTCACCCACGCGGACGCGGGCGAAGTAGATACCCGTTGCCGCGCTTCGACCGCTCAGGTCCACGCCGCTCCAGCGCAGCCGAACCATGCCCGCGCCGGCGGTGCGCGTCTCTGACCAGATCCGGCGGCCCTGGGTGTCGTAGATGCCCCAGTCCACGTTCTCGTCGTTGGGCAACGTGAGTGCGAAGTCCACCGCTCCGGCCGACGGCATCGTGAAGCCGCTCGAGAGTGCCACCTCGTCGTAGAAATCACCTTCCGCGGCGAGCGGACCGAATCCTGTCCGCACCGCCTTCCTCAACTGGACCTGCGTCACGCTGGTGTCCGCCATCGCGTTCCGGGCGATGAACGCGAACTGGGCGTTTCCATTGCGATTGGGCGTCAGCCAGCTGAACGTGCCGCTCGTCTGCTCGGCGTTCACGACGAACGTGGGCGCGG
>CAZADU010000056.1:0-3418 GCA_964483945.1 uncultured bacterium | reverse complement strand
GGCCTGCTCGTCACGCTCAGGCCGCCTCGTCACGAACGATCGCCGCCTTCTGCATGCGCAGCTTGAGCCGGGCCATCGCGCGGGTATGCACCTGCGAGACGCGCGACTCCGAGATTCCGAGCGTGCGGCCGATCTCCTTGAGCGTCAGGTGTTCGTAGTAGTAGAGCGCGACCACGAGTCGCTCCTGCTCCGGGAGCAGGTCGATCGTGCCGAGCAGCATGCGGCGCGTCTGGTCGTCCTCGAGCCTCGCCTCGAGGTCCAGCGAATTCGGGTCGGCGAGGTGGTCAGCGAGTGTGCCCTGGTCTTCGCCGTCGTTCGTACGTGACTCGTCGAGTGACACCAGCACCGCGCCGCGGACATGGTCGAGCAGGCGGTAGAAGTCCGCGCGCGACATCTTCAGCTCGCGTGCCACCTCGTCTTCCGAGGCCGCGCGGCCGAGCTTCTGGTCGAGCTTGCGCGTTACACCGTCCAGGTTGCGCGCCTTGCGCCGCATCGAGCGCGACGCCCAGTCGAGGGCGCGCAACTGGTCGAGCACCGCCCCCTTGATGCGCCACACCGCGTACGTCTCGAACTTCACACCCTTGCGCGTGTCGAACTTCGCATGGGCGTCGAGCAGCCCCAGCACGCCGGCCGAGTAGAGGTCCTCGTGATCCACGTTGCGCGGCAGTGTCGCGGCGACGCGCTCGACGACGTGGCGGACCAGCGGCGCGAAGCGCTTGAGCAGGTCCTCCTTGTTGTACGTCACCGGAGCCGGCACGGACTCGCTCACCGCCGCGGCGCGCGGCTCGGGCTTCACTCGGCGGCCGGGCACCAGCTTGAGCGCGGGGCGAACGGCACGGACGGAACGAGTGCCCGAGGCGGCGGCAGCGGTCTTCTTTCGAGCGGCAGCGGACGACAGGGCGGCGCGGGGCATCCGGGGATCTCCTAGGCTTCGAGGCGGTGCGAAGGCTCCGACACGAGGTCGGCGCCGGGACCCGAGGGGACGGGCTTCCACAACCGCGCGGCGAGCGAGCGGTAGGCAACAGCGGCCGGGGAATCCGGCCACGCGGTCAGGACCGGCTCCTGCGCGCGAACGGCGCGCGTCACGGCCGGGTCAAAGGGGACGGTGCCGAGGGACTCCACTTCGAGGCGCAGGAAGTGGCGCGCGAACAGCCGCATGCGCTGCGTCGCCTCGTCGGCCTCATCGGTGCTCGTCGCCATGTTCACGACGAGTCGCGGAGCGCGCGACAATGCGCCCTCGCGCTGCAGCGTCTTGACCAGGCCATAGGCTTCCGAGAAGGACGTCATCTCGGGTGTCGCCACCACGATCAGGTCGCTCGCCGAGCGGCACAGCTCGAGCGTCTGGTGACTCATGCCGGACGCGGTGTCGACGATCATCAGGTCGGCGGCCTCGTCGGCCACCGACAGCGAGCGCAACAGAAGCTCAAGGCGGTAGTCGTCCAGTTCGGCCAGGTCGGGTTGACCGGCCGCCCCTGGCACGAGCGTGAGGCCAGCCGGGCCATTCACGACGATCTCGTCAACGCTCTTCTCGCCGGCCAGCACATGGCTGAGGTCGAAGCGCGGGTGCAGGCCGAGCAGCAGGTCGAGATTCGCCTGCGCGAGGTCGCCATCCACGAGCACGACGCGGGCGCCGCGCTGCGCCAGTGCCACGGCAAGGTTCGCGGCGAGGTTACTCTTGCCCACATCGCTACGACCACTGGTGATGACCAGCGTGCGCGCGCGACTGCGCGAAAGCTGCGAGGGGTGGCCCGCACCGAACTCGACCGGCGACGAGTTGCCTCCCGGCACGAGGCGGACGCCGCGAGGACGCTTCGGGGAGCGCGGGCTCACGCGGCCTCCGCGGCGATCGTGCACATCGCGCGCACGAACCGCCAGTAGCGCAGCTGCCGCTCGGTGTGCGCAATCGGCCACTCGAGGCCGAGGTGCGAGACGCGGCGGTGTTCGGCGGTGAGCGAGGCGACCGCCGCCGCGGCGGCGTCGAGACGTGCAACGGGCGACAACGGCATCTCGCGGCGCGGATCGCTGAGCAGTGTGGCGGGTTCGAACGGCATCATGCGGCCCTCCGCAGCGCGGGACGGAGTCCCAGTTCGTGGGCGACCTCCCGCATCGCGGCCGAGTAGCGCTGCTCGGTCTCGCGCACGGTGAGCTTGAGCGTGCCCGCGGTCTCGAGCGGCGACAGGCCCTCGACGAGGCGCAGCACCAAGACCAGGCGATCGCGCTCGGGCAACGCTTCGATCGCGCCGGCGACGCGGACGCGCACCGGCAAGCGGTTCACGGCGGACGGCACTCGGCTCTTCACGCCGCCTTCCGCAGAGGGGCACGGCGCCGCTCGGGACGGGTGAGCAACGCCCGCCGCACGGCGCGGCGCAGTTCGTCCACATGGAACGGCTTCGGAAACACGTCGCTGACCCCGGCGCGCACCAGCTCGCGCACGGTCTCGGGCGAGCCATAGGCCGTCACGACGATCACCGGCTGGGCATTACGGCCGCGCGACAACTTCTGCGCCAGCTCGAGGCCCGACAGGCCGGGCAGGCGGAAGTCGGTGATGACGAGGTCGCTCTTGTGGCCACGCAGCCAGGCCAGTGCTTCCTCCGCCGTGCGGAACGTATCGATCGTGTAGCCGTCGTCCGAGAGCCCCTCGGCGAGTGCCCAGGAGGTCGTCGGCTCGTCTTCCACGATGAGGATGTGCGGCATCGATGGGCTCCGTGGACCGGGGAGATTCGTTGGGGTTCTCCCGGGCTTTTCGCACGCGTCATGCCACCGTCGATGCGACGCGCGGCGAGCGGCGCTAACCTGCGGGCCAGCTCGCCCAAGGCGCGCGAGGCCGAAACGCAGCGCGCATCGTCACAACGACTTGGCGCGTTGCTCGCGACCACGTGCGAGGCGACTGCCGACCTCCGGGGTCAGCGCATGCCCTTGTCGCGAGGAGCCGCGGGAGCGCGGGATCTCCCTTCCTCCGGCCACCCCCTGACCGGGGGCGATGGGTTCTTGGCCGGTCGGGCGGGCCACGCCGCACCGGTTCTCGTGCCCTTTGGAGCGGGCCAGAACACCACGCAGGCCGTTCAGGAACGGTTCACGGGCCCCGGCGACGAAGCGAAACGGAGTCCCAGGTGAGTTCCGGGACTCCGTCGGCGTGGCGACTGCGGGTCCGGCTCAGTCCGCGGCGTCCCCGTCGTCGGCGATCGAGTATTCCTTGAGCTTCGTTCGCAGCGTCTGACGTGCAATGCCCAGCAGCGTGGCGGCGCGTGTCTTGTTGCCGTCGCAGACGCGCAGCGCGTGCTCGATGGCCAGCTTCTCGATCTCGGCGAGCGGGCGCACCTGGCCGGTCGGGAACGGATCACTCGCGCCGGAGTTCGCGGGCACGGTGCCCGCCGAGGTCAGCTCCGCCGGCAGGTGTTCGGCGCGGATCTCGTCGTCG
>CAZADU010000055.1:0-3177 GCA_964483945.1 uncultured bacterium | reverse complement strand
CGGCCTCGATTGCAGCTCAAGTCGACGGCGTCGTCATGGTGCTGCACGCGGGTCGCGCCAAGCGCCCGGTCGTGACCCGAGCGGTGGAGATGCTGCGTAAGTCGGGAGGGCGTGTGCTCGGCACGGTGCTCAACCGCCGCGTCCATGAGATCCCGGGGTTCATCTACCGCCGCATCTGAGGCGTCCCTTCCGAAAATGTTTCGCGATCGCGAGGCCAACCCCCGAACGCCCTGGCCGGCGCGCTTCGCCCGCAGATGCGCGCGGGGATGCGCGCGGGGATGCGCGTGACCGCCGCCGCGCGCGTGCATCCGGAGCCCGTGGACCGGTTCGCACCGGGCACGGGCTCCGGCCTTTCGGAGATCCTCGCGTGCGTGCTGCCCGCCGTTCGCGCCGCCGCCGGGGATGCCCTCGAGACTGTGCTGCTCTCGGGCAGTCATGCGACGGGAGAGGCCGTGTGGGCCGTGCGCGAGGGCCGACGCGTGTCGCTCTCGGACCTGGACCTCTATGTCGTGATGCGCGACGAGGCGGCCGTGACGGTCGCGCGCCGCGCCCTGCGCCTGCCCCCACCGGACGTGCTGCTCCGTGCCGGGCTCGCCGGGCCGGTCGAGGCCGGGTTCGTCACGCTCGATGGCCTCGCGCGCATGCCCGCGCGCCCGGGCACGGTGGAACTCGCGCGCTCCGCGCTCGCCGTCGCGGGAAAGCCCGAGACGCTCGCGCGGCTGCCGCGACGCGAGCCCGCCGAGATCGACCTCGACGAGCGACTGCGGCTGCTCGAGAACCGCGCTTTTGAACTGCTGTGGGCCCGGCTCGTGTGGGCGCCCGGACTGGATGGCCTGCGCGCGCACCATGCCGTACTCAAGTGCGCGCTCGACCTGGCAGCCTCGCGCGCGCTCGCTCAGGCCGAGCTTCCCGCGGGGGCGGCCACGCGAGTGACACGAGCGATCGAGTTGGGCGAGCCGGCCGGGCTGCCGTCGTGGCTCGCGGGCGCCTGGCCGGGACTCGCTCCGCTCTGGCAGGAAGCGATCGCATGGCGGGAGGGCGCGGCGGCGGAGTGCTCGCCGGTCGAGTTCCGTCGCGACTGGCGAGCCGCCGCACGCGGCTGGGCCGCGTCCTGGTGGGCGCAGCCGTCGGGGAGTACGCGCGTGGTGGAACCGTTCCCGCGTGCGCTCGCCAGCGCTGCGCGCGGCTCGCTCGCGCGACGGCTGCGGCACTCGCTGCGTCCGCTACCCGGTTCGAGTGCGGTGCGCGTCCTCGCGCAGCGGCTGGCCGCCGGCCCGCCCTCCGGCGAGGCGGTGCCCGCCGATGGTTGGTCGCGGCTGCTGCACGCGGCCGATGGGACGCCACAACTCCGCCTGCATGGCGCGGCGGTCGTGCTCATGCTCGCCGCGGCACAGGCGCCCGGCGAGCCGGCCCTACCCGCCGGCGCGCTGCACGCGCTTCGCCGGCTCGGATTCCCGCGCTTGCCCTCGTTCGACGACTCTGCACGCGTCGCGGTCTGCGCCTGGGGCCGGCCGCTCGCGGCCGACGCGGCGACGGAGCTCGGGTGAAGCCCGTCATGGTGGTGGTGCTGGTGGATGCGATGGGGTGGAAGCTTGCGGGCAGCGATCCCGCGTTCGCGCCCCTGCTGGCCGAGCGCCGGCCACTCGAGACCATCCTGGGGTTCAGCTCGGGCGCGCTCCCGACCGCGTTCACCGGTAAGCTGCCGCGCGAGCACGGGCGTTGGCTCATGTACCGTCGCGCCGCGGGGGAGGGCGTGTTCCACGGCTTTGGGTGGCTTCGGTTCCTGCCGCCGCGCCTGCGCCAGAGCTGGAAGCTCACCGGCCTGCTCACGCGCATCGTCGAGCAACGAGGCGTGCGCGGCTACTTCAACCTCTATGACGTGCCGCGTGCGGAATTGCCGGCGTTCGATCTGCCCGAGCGTGGCGACATCTTCGCGCCGGGCGGCCTACCCGAGGACTCGCTGTGGGATTCGCTCCAGCGCCGCGCGCTGCCGTGGCGCGGTTGGAACTGGCGCCACCCGGAGTCCCAGGCGCGTGAGCAGGCCCTCGAGTGCCTCGAGCGTGGGCACGAAGACTTCCTGTTCCTCTACAGCGCGGTGCTCGACGCACAGCTTCACCTTGAGGGCTCGCACGGCGCCAGTGTGCGCGAGTCGCTCGACGCGTGGTCGGCGTGGTTCGGCCGCGCGCGCGAGGCCGCGGCCCGCGCGGGCCGCGAGGCGTGGCTCTACCTGTGTTCGGACCACGGCATGGTGGACGTGGACGAGGTCGTGGACGTGATGGGGCGAGTCGAGGCGGTTCCGTTCCGGCGCGGGCGAGACTATCTGGCGTTCTACGACTCGACGTTTGCACGCTTCTGGTGGCGCACGCCGGCGGCGCGCGAGGCCGTGCGCGCCGTGCTAGCGGCCGAGCCCGCGGGCCGCTGGCTCGAGCCCGCTGAACTGGCGCGCGAGGGCGCGGACTTCTCGGACCACCGCTACGGCGAGGATCTGTTCCTGATGCGGCCGGGCGCGCTGCTCGTGCCGTCGTTCATGGGCCGCGCACCCGTGGCGGCCATGCACGGTTACGACCCGTCGCACTCCGCCATGCCCGGGCTGCTCGCGTCCAACCGGCCGCTGCCAGCGGACGTCACGCATCTGAGCCATCTGCGCGCGTTCCTCGAGCGCGAGCTCGACTCGAGTTCGGCAGTGGTGGGGGCTGCATGAAGCGCGGCGAGATCGCTCAGCACGTCACGCGCGGCGCATTCTTCCTGGCGATCGAGAAGACCGCCGCGTTGGTCTCGGGCATGATCTATTTCGCGCTCATGTTGCGCTGGCTGGGCCCCACCAACTACGGCATGCTCACGCTGGCGCTCGCGATCACCGGCCTCGCCAGCATCGCGACCGGCAACTTCGAGGTCTTCCTCGAACGCTATGCGGCCGAGTACCAGGCCCGCCGCCGATTCGACCTATTGTTCCGGGCGCACGCCTTTGCGGTGATCGTGAAACTCGCGCTGGGTGTACTGGCCAGTGCGGCGCTCATGGCGATCGCGCCGCAACTCGCCGTGCAGTTCGACATGCCGCCGCTGGCGGTGCTCGTGCCCATCCTGACCGTGATGGTGGCCACGGACGGACTCTCGACCACCGGCCGGTCGCTGCTGTTCGGATTGCAGCGCTACGAGTGGGTGAGCGGCCTGTCGCTG
>CAZADU010000054.1:0-1848 GCA_964483945.1 uncultured bacterium | reverse complement strand
CGCCATGCGCTTCGTGTGGGAGCGCATGAAGCTGGTGGTGGAGCCCACGGGTGCGCTACCGGTGGCCGCACTGCTCTCGGGACGCGTACGCCAGCCGGGTGCGCGCATCGGGGTGATCCTCTCGGGCGGCAACGTGGACCTGGCGGCAGCCCTCGGCTGGTTCACCGAAGCTCGCTGAGTCGGAGCCGCACCCCGCCCGAATCGCCGCGCTGCGAGCAGGCCTACTGCACGCCCGCTTCGTGGAGGACGTCCTGCAGATCCTCCTCGCCGTGCAGGCCCACCAGCACACGCACCACCTTGCCGTCGCGGCCCACGATCACCGTGGTCGGGATCGAGCTCGCCCGGTACTCCGTGGCCACCGCACCCGTGCGGTCCATCAGCACCGGCACGTCGATCTTCTGCTGGCCGAGGTAGTCCCGCACCTTGCCATCGGACTCGCGCAGGTTCACCGCGTAGACCTGCACACCCTTGGCGGCGTAGTCGCGCTGGGCCTTGGCCACGATCGGCATCCAGCGGCGGCACGGACCGCACCAGGTGGCCCAGAAGTCCAACACGACGACTTTGCCCTTGAGTTCCGAGAGCTTCACCATCTTGCCGCCGGCGAGTGTCTCCAGCGAGAAGTCCGTGGCCGGGCGGCCCTCGAGCTCGGCGTGCTCGGGTGAGCGGCGCATGAATCGCCGCACCCGTTTCGTGCCCGTGTCGGGACGGAACTGGAACTCACCGGCGGTGAACGCCGGATCGGGCTTCGCCACCACCATGCGCGTCACGGTGATCGAGTTCACTTCGCCGAGCTTCGGGTGTTGCTGGTCCACGCGCACCGAGTCCAGCAGCACCATGTGCGTGGTCGGGTGGATCCACAGCACGCGCGGGTGCAGCGTCACGCTTGCATCGGAGCCCTCGGGTTGCGTGACCGAGAGCGCATAGCGCTCGCAGTTCACCACGCCGGCCGCGGTGTGTACGGTGTCGCGCGTCAGGGGGCGCACGTCCTTCACGCCATCGAGGATGCGCGCGTAGTCGCTGGCCGGGTCGAACTGCCGCGCGAACGCCAGGCTGTCGGTGTCCTTGCGCATCTGGTCCAGCGACTGGACGACGTACTGGCCCAGCTGCGGCACTGCGGTCCACACGCTGTCGCCGTCGGACACGACGCGCGAGGTCATCTCGGCGTTGCGCACCTCGCTCGACAGCTTGCCTGGGCGCGACACCTTGAATCGCACGGAAGACGCGTTGTTCTGCTGGCCCTGCGAACTCCAGAAGCGCGACTCGGAAACACCCTCGAGGTGGTAGCCACGCAACGTGCGATAGCGCTCGGCCACGTAGGCTAGCGACTTGCGCGCCTGGGCCACCGCGCCCGCGCCGCCAGACGGCTTCGGGGCGGGCGGGGGAGCCGTGGCCGCGACCAGGAACGGCACGGCGGCGAGGATCAGGACGGCGGAAAGTCTCGGCAGGCGCATGGGTTCCTCGGGAACATCAGGTGACGGGGTGGCTGATGATTCTACCCGACGATTCTACCCGAGGGGGGCTGCTGCCTGCTCGAACGCGACCGCCAGCCGCTCGAGCCCGGCATCTGGGTCGCCCGAAACGTGCACGCGCACCACGCGGTGCGCCCGCGCCGTGAGCACGTCGTAGTCGCCGGCGGCCTGCGCCGCCTGCAGCACGTGGAACCCGTGGCTCTCGCCCGGAATGGGCTCGTCACCCTCTTCGGTCGTGATCTGAAGAAACACGCCGTGCGCGTCACCGCCCTTGTGGAGCTGGCCCGTGGAGTGCAGATAACGGGGGCCTATCCCCAAGGTCACGGCTACGTGGTAAGTGTCCCGCAACTTTCGGCGCACCTCGGTGAGTTCCGTGATC
>CAZADU010000053.1:0-4857 GCA_964483945.1 uncultured bacterium | reverse complement strand
CTCGGCTATCTCTGGGCCGGGCTCTATCACGGGTTGTGGCGCTATGCGGGCACGGCGACGCTGTTCCAGATGGCGCGCGGTGTGACGCTGTCGGCGGCACTGTGGGGAGCCGGCGCGGCACTGTTCGGCGCGGGCTCACTGCCGGTCTCGCTCGCGGTGATCGTGTGGTTCGCACAGCTGTCGCTGATGGGTACAGCGCGTCTGGCGTGGCGACTATGGCGCGAGCGGCAACTCGGTGGGCACGGCGCGCGGGCGGTGCGCACGCTGGTCATCGGCGCCGACCACGCGGCGGTGGGCTTGGTGCAGGAGATGCGCCGCCGCCGCGCGGGCGAGGAGGCCCCGATGCCCGTGGGCTTCGTGGACCCCGACTCACGACTGACCGGCCACCTGGTGGAGGGGCTGCGCGTGTTGGGCACGCTCGCCGACCTGCCGCGCGTGCTCGCCGAGTTGCGCCCCGAGCTGGCCGTGATCGCCGACCCCGAGCTGGCCGGGCGCGAGGTGCGCGCGGCTGCGGCCGCGTGCGAGGCGGCCGGTGTGCGGCTGCGCACGGTGCCGGCCATGTCCGAGCTGCCGCCCGGTGCGCGCGTCACACTGGCGCGCGTGCGCGACGTGCGGCTCGAGGACCTGCTGGGTCGCGCGCCGCTGCCGCCCGCCGACGATGAGGTCGGCGCTTTCCTGCGCGGCCGACGGGTGCTGGTGACGGGCGCGGGCGGCTCGATCGGCGCCGAGTTGGCACGGCAGGCGGCCCGATTCGCGCCCGCCTCACTGGTGTTGCTCGACCACGCCGAGAACGGTCTCTACTTCATCCAGCGCGAGCTGGTTGACCGCGCCGCCGCCTGCCCGGTGAGCGCGGTGGTCGGCGACCTGCGCGATGCGCCCGGCCTCGAGGCCGTGTTCGCCGCCCACCGCCCCGAGGTGGTGCTGCACGCGGCGGCGCACAAGCACGTGCCGCTGCTCGAGGACTCACCGCGCGAAGCCGTGCTCAACAACGTCGGCGGCACGCGCCACCTGGTCGAGGCCTCCACGCGACACGGTGTCGCGCACTTCGTGCTCATCTCCACCGACAAGGCCGTGCATCCGAGCAGCGTCATGGGTGCGACCAAGCGCGTGTGCGAGCGGCTGGTGCAGGCGGCCTCGGGCGCGGGGAGTGGACGCTACTGTGCGGTGCGGTTCGGCAACGTGCTCGGCAGCGATGGCTCGGTCGTCCCGCTCTTCCAGCGCCAGATCGAACGCGGCGGGCCGGTCACGGTGACGCACCCCGAGGCGACGCGCTACTTCATGACCATTCCCGAGGCGGTGCGGCTCGTGCTGCAGGCCGCGGCGATGGGGCGCGGCGGCGAGGTGTTCCTGCTCGACATGGGCGAGCCGGTGAAGGTGGCGGACCTGGCGCGCTCGCTCATCCGGCTCGCGGGCCTGCGCGAAGGTGAGGACCTGGACGTGGTGTTCACAGGACTGCGGCCAGGTGAGAAGCTACACGAGGAGCTGCACTCCAAGGCCGAACAGGCGCGCATGACCCAGCGCGAGCGCATCCTCAGGTGGGACCTGGCAAGCGAAGATCCTGCCCGACTGGCGGCCGAGGTCGCGGCGTTGGAGCGGGCGGCCGAGGCCGGAGACCCCTCGGTGATCCGTGCAGCACTGCGGGTGGCGGTGCCAGACTATGTTCCGGCGGACGTGCGCCGGGAGGAGAGCAGGTCGTGAGCGACTTCTGGACCACATCGCTGCAGCAGGCCGCCGTCTCGGCGAGTGCCATGCTGCTCACGGCGATCGGGTTCATCGCCGTGCTGCAGCGCGGGCATTGGCTCACGACGCTGCTGTTCGCGGCCTCGTTCCTGTCGCTGGGCGCGTTCCAGGCAGGTGCGCTGGGGCTGCTGCGTTCCTCCACACCCGGCGGCGCGCAGGTGTGGGCCGACTACCTCGCACGAGTCTCGGCGCTGAGTTCATGGCTGTGGCTGTCGCTGAGCGTTCTGCTCGGGCGGCCGGAACCCGGCCGCCAGCTGCGCGAGTCGGGCGCGCTGCTGTCGCTCTCACTGGTGGCGTGCGTGCTGCTCTTCGTGCTCGCGCGCTCGAGCCTGGTGATCGAGTCGGTGGTGCTCACCCCGCTCGGGCCGGTCGTGCAGCTCGGGCCGTTCGGTAAGGCGTACCTCGGGTATCTCGCGGTGTCCATGCTGCTGGTGTTGCTGAACCTCGAGGGCATGCTGCGTGCCGCCCCCGCGTCGGCGCAGCGCCGGCTCGGCGGACTGTTCCTGTCCATCCTGGCCGCCGTGCTCGCCGAGCTGCTCGTGGTCTCGGCTGGCGTGCTGCAGGGCCGACTCGTCGCGGGCTGGATGGCCACGGCCGCGCCGCTCCTGTTCGTGTCGGGCTCCACCGCCGCACTGGCCCTGGCGCGGCGACGGCTGCGCGACATGAGCATTCCCGTGGGCCGGCCGGTGGTCTATTACTCGTCGGTGAGCATCACGCTCGCCGTGGCCTTCCTAGTGGCTACTTTCGCGCTCTCGCGTGTTTTGCCGGCGCTGTCCGCCGAGTTCCGCGCCTGGGTGGTGGTGGGATTCCTGCTGTTCGTCGCGGGCGGGGCGGTGCTGCTGATGGTGCAGCCGGCGAGCGGGCGTGCGATCCGGCGGTTCGTGGATCGCAACTTCTACGCCTACCGCTACGACTACCGTCGTGAATGGGGCCGCGTCAGCCGCGCGCTGTCGCCCTCGGCCCCGCCCGAGGAGGTATGCCGGCAGATCGAGACGCTCGCGCGCGAGATCTTCAACTCCGACCATATCGCCGTGCACTTCCGCGAGGATCCCGCCGGAGCGTTCCGCCTGCTGCATGGCCCGACCGGCTCACCCACGACGCTCGAGGCCACGCACCCGGTGGTGCGCTGGTTCGATCGCGAGCGCTGGCCGGTGCTGTTCTCCGACCGAGGGCTCGACCCCGAGCTGGCGCAGGGACTGGAAGCGAGCAAGCTGCTGCGCACGTCGCTGGGTGCGGCGGTGTGCGCGCCGCTGGCGGTGGACGAGCCGGTCATCGCGCTGCTGTGGCTGGCGCCCAAGCGCGGCGACGAGGCGTGGGCCGACGAGGACATCGAGTTCCTCGCCGCCATGTCGCGCCAGCTCGCCTCGGCGCTGTGGTTCTCTCGCCAGGCCGAGCGCATGGCCGAGGCCCGCCAGCTCGAATCGTTACAGCGCCTGTCGAGCTTCGTGCTGCACGACATGAAGAACCACGTCTCGGGTTTGGCGCTTGTGGTGGACAACGCCAAGCGCCACATGGGCAACCCCGACTTCCAGCGCGACGCCATGGCGGTCGTGGAGCGCACCGTGCGCAGCTTGCGCGAGCTCATGTCGCAGGTCTCGGGTGTGTCCAGCCCGCCCGAACCGCAGCCCGCGCCAGTCGCCCTGCGCGACCTGGTCTCCGAGTCGCTGGTCGAGAGCGGCCTGGCGCTCGAGCAGGCGCCCGGGCTCCGGGTCGAGGTCACCGTACCGGAGGGGGCCGACGCCGTGCTGGACCGGCGGCAGATCGGGCGCGTGATTGTGAACCTGCTCGTCAATGCCCGCGAGGCGCTGCAGGGGCCGGGGACGATCGGCGTGCGCGCCATCACTGTGTCGGGTGCCGACGGGTCGCGCGAGGCCGTCATCGAGGTGAGCGACACGGGCCGCGGCATGAGCGAGGACTTCCTGCGCACGCGGCTATTCAAGCCGTTCTCGACCACGAAGAAGGGTGGGCTGGGAGTCGGGCTGGCGCAATGCCGCGGCATCGTGGAAGCTCATGGTGGGACGATCGACGCGCGCAGCCGTCCGGGCGAGGGCACCGTGTTCACGGTGCGCATCCCAAACGTGGCGCCGGCGCCCGAAACGGCATGAGCGTGGCGCGGGAACCCAGGAGAGACGACCGGTGAGCCTCGAGAAGATCCTCATCGTGGACGACGAGGAGAGCATCCTGAACCAGCTCCGCTGGGGGCTGGCGGGCGAGTATGAGGTGGTCACGGCGGCAAGCGCCGAAGAAGCGCGGCGCGCGCTGCGCGACGAGAAGCCGGCCATCGTCACGCTCGACGTCACGCTGGGCCCTCCGAGCGCGGGTCCGGAGGGGCTCGACCTGCTCGACGAGATCGTCGAGCGCCACCCGCTCACCAAGGTCATCATGGTGACCGGCAACGACCGGCGCGAAAACGCCATCGCCGCCATCCAGCGCGGTGCGGTGGACTGGTACGCCAAGCCGATCGAGCTGGACGAACTGCGCGTGATCCTCAAGCGCGCGGTGCACATCCGGCAGATCGAGATGCAGCAACCGGGCGGAACGGTGTCGAAGCGGCGCTACCATCGGCTGGTGGGCGAATCCGAGGCCATGCGAAAGGTGTTCGCGCTGATCCAGCGTGTGGCCACCACCGACGTGAACGTACTGGTCCTGGGCGAGAACGGCACCGGCAAGGAACTGGTCGCCAATGCCATCCACGAGGCGGGCCCGCGGCGCGAACGTCCGTTCGTGCCCATCAATTGCGGTGCGATTCCCGAGAACCTGCTCGAGTCCGAGCTGTTCGGGCACGAACGCGGTGCGTTCACGGACGCCTATCGCGCGCGCGAGGGCCGCTTCGAACTGGCTGACCACGGCACGCTGTTCCTGGACGAGATCGGCGAAGTGCCGCCGCATCTTCAAGTGAAGCTGTTGCGATTCCTGCAAGATCATGTCATCGAGCGCATCGGCTCGCGCGAGCGCCTGCGCGTGGACGCGCGCGTCGTGGCGGCCACGAACCGCGACCTCAAGCTCATGATCGCCGACGGCCGCTTCCGCGAGGACCTGTATTACCGGCTGGGGGTCATCACCATCCAGGTGCCGGCGCTGCGCGAACGCGGCGACGACCTACGGCTGCTGGCCGAG
>CAZADU010000052.1:0-1679 GCA_964483945.1 uncultured bacterium | reverse complement strand
AACTGCCGGGCGATGTGCCCGCGGGTGGCACCCAGGGCGCGCCGCAGCCCGATCTCGCTCGTGCGCTCCATCACCGAGACCAGCGTGATGTTGGCGATACCGATCGCCCCCACCACCAGCGAGAGCCCGCCGAGCAGCAGGAACATCACCCCGAGGTCGCTCTTCACCTCGTCGCGCACGCGCCGGAGCGGGGCCGGCACTTCGACGCGAAGCGCCTGCGGATCGTCAGGTCGCAGCGCGAACGGTGCCTGGTCGGCGATCAGGTACGCCGCTCCGAGACGTGTCTCGATGACCACCGTGCGGGGCCCTTCGAGCCCGAAGTCGTGCCGCGCCGTCCCCTCGGGGATGATGACGGACCCCAGCAGCTCGGGCTTGCGGCCCACGTCTCGCAGGATGCCGACCACCAGGTAGAGGTAGTCGCCGATCGAGACCGCCGGGAGCTTTTCGACGCCCAGGATCCCGAGCCGCGCCGCCGCGTCGGGGCCGAGCACCGCCACGCGGTCGGCGCGCAGCGAGTTGCCCAAGTCAGGCAGCCGTCCTGTCTGAAGATCGGCGCGCACCGCTCGGAACAGCTCCGGCGAAGCCGCGTTCACCGAGAGCTTGAGCGCGGAGGGGTTCAGCGGATCGTTGACCGGGGAGCTGCTCACCAGCGCGTCGCCAATGTCCACTTCGCTCATGGTGCCGGCCGCGACCACGCCGTTCAGGCGCGACAACCGCGCGGGCGAATCCCACGGTATCGCCTTCGGGTCCACGATCCCGGTCGAGCGCCCTGGCCGTGAAGAGACGAACAGCTCGGTCGCCGCCATACGATCGAACTGGCTGATGATGCGGTTGCCCGCGGTGCGAGTGAGCCCCAGGGTCGCGACGAGTGCCGTGATACCGATGACCACACCCAGGACCGTCAGCACCGTGCGTCCGGGGCGGGCGAACATGCCGGCCAGTGCTTCCTCGAACAGGTCGCGCGCAGTCATGCCGGAACGAGACGCCGACTGATTCGGCGCCGCCGGCTCCTGCGCCGTCAGGGCCTCATCGCCGTGCTCGCCCACCTTCTGCACCGATGAATCCCCCGGCTCGTCGGCGGTGGTTTTGAACCCGCCGGTCACAGGCACGTGGTTGAGCTGCCCGTCCACGATGTGGACGCGGCGGCGTGCACGGGCGGCGATCTCCTCGTTGTGCGTCACGACCACGAGCGTGAGGCCCTCCTGGTTCAGGGCCTCGAAGAGCTCCACGATCGCTGCCGACGACTTGGTGTCGAGATTCCCCGTCGGCTCGTCGCACAGCAGCAGGCTCGGGGAACCCATGAGCGCTCGCGCGATCGCCACTCGCTGTCGCTCGCCGCCCGAGAGCTTGGCCGGCGAGGCTTCGGCGCGGTGGCCCATCCCCACTCTTTCGAGTGCCGCCAGCGCTCGCGCGCGGCGCCCCACATGCGTGCTCTTCCGGTAGACCTCCGCCAACATCACGTTCTCGAGCGCGCTGCGGTAGGGCAGCAGGTGGAATGACTGGAACACGAATCCGATGCGGCGGCTGCGAACCCCCGCGCGCGCGCTATCGCTGAGCCCGGTGGTGTCGAGGCCGTCGATCAGGTAGCGGCCGCTCGTCGGGCGGTCGAGGCAGCCCAGCACGTTGAGGAGCGTGGACTTGCCTGCCCCCGAAGGCCCGGTGATCGCCAGCCATTCGCC
>CAZADU010000051.1:0-3928 GCA_964483945.1 uncultured bacterium | reverse complement strand
CGCGAGCGACGAGGTGCTGATCGCCGCGGAACCGCCCGCGAGCGTCGCGCTGCCCAATGACGTCGCGCCGTCGAAGAATGTGACCGTGCCGCCCGCCGTCCCGGCACCCGGGGCGACCACCGCCACCGTCGCCGTGAGCGTCACGGACTGCCCGAACGTGCTCGGGCTCGGCACCGCCGCCAGCGTCGTCGTCGTGGCCGCCGCGTTCACCACCTGGGTCACCACCGCCGAAGTGCTGCCGGTGAAGTCGGCGCTTCCGGCAAAGACCGCCGTGAGCGGATGCGAAGCGACCGCGAGCGACGAGGTGCTGATCGCCGCGGAACCGCCCACGAGCGTCGCGCTGCCGAGCGATGTCGCCCCGTCGAAGAACGTCACCGTGCCGCCTGCCGTGCCCACGCCAGGGGCCACCACCGCCACCGTCGCGGTTAGGGTCACGGACTGCCCGAACGTGCTCGGGTTCGGTACGGCCGCCACCGTCGTCGTCGTGGACGCCGCGTTCACCACCTGTGTGATTACCGCCGACGTACTGCCGGCGTCGAGCGGATCGCCAGGGTAGACGGCGGTGAGTGAGTGTGAGCCCGTCGCCAGCGCCGACGTGGCGAACGCCGCGGTTCCGCCCGCGAGTGTTGCGCTGCCGAGCAATGTGGCGCCGTCGCGGAACTCCACCGTCCCCGAGGCGAGCGCCGGGCTCACCGTGGCGGTGAGCGTCACGCTCTGCCCCTTCACCGAGGGGTTGGGCGAAGCCGCCAGCGAAGTCGTGCTGGCGGCCTGGATCGTGAACGCCGCATTGCTCGCGTCCGAGCCGGAGTTGCCGTTGACATCGAGCGCGGTGACTCGCACGCGCGCCGTGCCGGTCCGCGCCGCGGGCACCGTCCAGGCGAAGCTGCCGCTATTCGCGAGCCCGCTCGCCACCGGCAGCCAGCTCGCGCCGTCGTTCGTGGAGTATTCGATCGCCACACCGCCGACCGCGACGCCCTCGGCGTCGCTCGCCGACCACGTCACCGGATGACTGCTCCCCGAGACCCACGACTCGGCCCCGTTCGGCGAGATCACGGCCACGAGCGGCGCCGTGCGGTCCACCGGCACGGTGGCCGTGGTCCCGATGGCCGAGGGCAGCGCGGCGTTCGCGCAGTCGCGGAGCGTGACGGTGTCGATGGTCAGCGTGCCGCTGCCGCTCGTGCCGGTGCTCCCCACTGGCACCGTGAACAGTGTGCCCGACGTGACGCTCGTGCCGCACGGGGAGCCGAGCGTGACGCCGTCAGCCGTGTACTGCCCGCCGCCGTTGTCGGTGACCTGGAAGAACGTCGTGGCGCCCGAGGCGGCGAGGTACGCGCCCTCGGTGATCGTGCCCGGAGACGTGGTGAGCCCGCCCGCGAGCGTGAACTTCACCGAGAAGCCAAGCATCGGCGTGCTCGAGAAGCGCGACAGGGTGATCGCCACCGGCACCGGCGGACCGGAGAGCGTGACCGTTCCGCCGGGTGCGACCGCGCTCACCGTGGACACGAGGTTGGGCGTGAAGCTGGCGCTGATGGTGCGGTTCGAGGTCACGTTGGCGAACGTGTACGCGCTGACCGCGCCGACGCTCGCGCCGTCCACGAGCACGTCCTGCACGAGGTAGCCCGGACTGGGCGTGATCGTGTACGCCTGACCGGCGCCGTGGTTCACCGTCGTGACCCCCGCCGGCGCGACCGAGCCGTTGGCGCCTGCCGAGGCGGTGATCGTGTAAGTGTCGATCGCGAAGGAGGCGGCGATGGTGTGATTCGCGGTGACGTTCGTGAACGTATGCGAGGTCACCGCGCCGACGCTCGCGCCGTCCACGAGCACATCCGCGACGTGGTAGCCCGGGTTCGGCGTGATCGCGTACGCTTGGCTCCCGGCCAGCGCCACCACGGTGGCGCCGAGCGGCGAGATGGTGCCGTTGGCACCGGCGCTCGCCGAGATGGTGAAGGAGTTGAGCGCGGCCGTGACACTCACGTTATCGAGGCTGATTTTCGGCCGGCTGCCCGTGCTCCCGCCCGACCCATTGTGGATGTAGAAGCGCAGGCGTGCGCCGGTGCTGTTATTGAACGACGCGGGCAGGGCAACGGTCACCGAGCCGCTCCCGGCCACGTTGTTGGTGGCGCTCACCGCGGCGCCCGAGATCTCGCTCCAGGCGCTTCCGTCGACGCTGCTGTACACGCGCAGGGTGCTGACACGGTTGCCCGAGCCGTTGTTGACCTCGGCCCAGTCGAACGACAGGTTCCCGGCGTTCGTGCCAGTGAAATCCATGAAGAAGTCCGCGCCAAGCGAGCTGGTGTTGTCGGTGGCCCCGGTGGCGAGCAGGACGATGGTCCCGGTCCCCCTCTGCACGCCGGCCGTGGTGCCGGTCGTGAACGTCGCGGTGGAAACGGTGATTCCCGTCGCCGAGGGGATACTTCCAGCGCTCGTGCCGACCGCGCCGAACCTGCTCGCCCCCACGCCGCTCGCGAACGCGTTCGTCCAGTTCGCGATGTCGGCGAAGTTCTCGGTATAAGTCAGGTTCGACGACATCAGGACCGGCGTCGCCGCCTGCGCCGGGATCGCGGGTGCGACGCACGCGAGGAACACGAGCGCCAGCGCTCCCCAGCGGGCGTGTGATCGTGACGGCGCGAGGGAGGCGAGGGAACGTAGGCTCATCGGGTTGCACCCGAGGGGTGGCGTCGCCGGCGAGGGACGCCGGGCGCCAAGTGCGGGCTCACCCACGCACACGAGGTTTCGAACGTCCATACGGACTTGGCGAAGGAACCAGCCGCAATCGGGGCGGGCGGCCGTTCGAGGGCCACCACCAAGGGCAGGAAGTCGGAGCGAGTTGCAGCTGGCGTCACGCCATCTCTCAATGCCCGGGAGCGGACGGGCGGGCCGACGACGCCGTAGGGGCAGAGGCGACGTCGCATTGCTGGCCGGGGGATAGCTTCCAGCAGGACATGTTATGGATTCGTCCGCCCGGAGACAATGCAAATCGCGCAAGTCTGGAGTCCAGCCCGGCGGAACTCGGACGCGGCGAATCTGTCCGCTCCCATTCGTAAGGAGTGGGATTCCCGGGGCGCCACCGCCTGGGGAGGCTTGGGAGATCGGAGGCGGGTCGCCCCCCTCTCGTCATGGATCTCGGCCGGGGGGGGCGGACGCCCATCCGGAGCCGGGGCGAGCCCCTTCGACAAGGCGCCAGGGCGGCGTGTCTCGATGCGTGATGCACGGGAGCGCCATGCGGGACGCATCGGCAAGCGGATGTCCTAGGTCCGTCTGGTTGCCAAAGACCGCGCCAAGCGCCTCGGCGTGCTGCTGCCGCTGCTTCCCTGCGGGTGGCTCGCACCTTGCCCGATGACTTGGCACCTCCCCTCGAGGAGGCGCGCAGGACGCCGGACTCTCGGCCCGCCGCGGACGACCCGGGCGCCTGCCCGCGGACGCTGTCGCGGGATCAGGGAGCGGCGGACAACGAAGGAGCGGGCGCATGAGCTCAGCAGCCGGAGCACGCAGTGCGGCGGCAAGACCGAGGACGGAGTTCGCACGCACCGCACTGGCGGCCGCACGCCTGGCCGGACGCGCGGCACGTGCGCGCGCCATGGGTACGCCCCCGCGCGGTTCGCGGCGCCGGCGCCCCGCGGCACCTCGGCCGCGCCCCACCCGCGAGCGGGACTGACGCAGGAGGTCCCCCACCTCGCGCCTTCAATCGGGGGCCGATCCGGCCGATGACAAAGGTGTGCACCGCCCTGCCCCGCCGGGTCCACCCCCCGGAGCATGGCGCGCCCCCGGCGTGGTCGAGTTCGCATCCGCGCCGAAGGACGCCGCAGTCGCATCAGCGCACGACCGGCCGATGTTCCCGAACGCGAAGGAGAGCGCGATGGAGCCCATCAAGGATCGTCCCCGGAAGCTCCGGCCGTTCGCCACGATGGCGCTTGCCGTGCTGCTCGCC
>CAZADU010000050.1:0-3752 GCA_964483945.1 uncultured bacterium | reverse complement strand
GGCGTGGTGGGGTTCGTCGTCTCGAACCTGGCCACCGGCGCTCCCACGATCGGAGCGTCGGGCTCGGTGTTCGGCCTGTTCGCAGCCCTGATCGTGTTCAGCCGCCGAACGCACCAGCACGTCGTGACTCAGCAGTTGTGGACGATGGCGGCCGTGATGTTCCTCATGGGATTCATCAGCTTCGGCGGGATGAACGTGAATGTGTGGGCGCACGGCGGCGGGTTCGCGGGGGGCTTCGTGACAGCCGAGGCCATGAAGTTCTCCAATGAGCGGCCCGGCCTCGCCGCGCTGGTGATGTCGTGGGGGCTGGCGCTCGCCGTCGTGGTGGCGTTCGCGCTGCAGGCCATCATGATCGTCCGCATCTTCGCCGGCGCATGAAGAGCACAACATGGCGGTGAGTCGGAAGCGCTGCAAGTGGGCGGGGACGACCGACCCGCTCTATCTCGAGTATCACGACGTCGAGTGGGGCGTGCCGTCGCGTGACGATCGGCACTTGTTTGAGATGTTGATCCTCGAGGGCGCGCAGGCTGGACTGTCGTGGCTGACCATCCTCAAGAAGCGGCAGAACTACCAGCGCGCCTACCACCGCTTCGACCCACGCAAGGTGGCGCGCTACGGTGCTGTGGACCGGCGCCGTCTGCTCGCCGACGCCGGCATCGTGCGCAACCGCGCCAAGGTCGAGGCCTCGGTGGTGAACGCGCGGGCGTTCCTCGAGGTGCAGCTCGAGTTCGGCAGCTTCGCCGAGTTCGCGTGGAGCTTTGTGGGCGGCGCACCGCTCGTGAACCAGCGCCGTACGCTCAAGAACATCCCGGCGAGCACTCCCGAGTCCGATGCGTTCTCCAAGGCGCTGAAAGCCCGCGGCTTCAAGTTTGTGGGCTCCACGATCATGTACGCGTTCATGCAGGCGGTCGGCATGGTGAACGACCACCAGACCGACTGTTTTCGTTACACGGCCACGAAACGGCTCGCCAAGGCGAAGCGCAGCCGCTGAGAGGCAGACCGTCCGAGCCCTTGCTCAGGAGACCTCATGATCCGCATCCCCAAGCCCGCAGCGGGTGAGTTCAACCCTTACTTCGGCAAGTACATCGCGCTCGTCGGTGACGACGCACTGGCCGCGTTGCGCACCGGCGGTGCCGCTACGCCGCGGTTGCTGTCGGGCGTGAGCGAACCGCAGGCGATGTTCCGATACGCACCCGGCAAGTGGTCGGTGAAGGAAGTGCTGGGGCACATCTTCGACGCCGAGCGGGTGTTCGCGTACCGCGCGCTGTGGATCGGCCGCGGCGACACCACGCCGCTGCCGGGCTTCGAAGAGACGACGTGGGTACCCGCGGGGCGTTTCGACCGCCGCACGCTGCCGGAGCTGCTCACCGAGTACGTGGCGGTCCGTACGGCCACGGTCGCACTGCTCTCGACGTTCGAGGAAGAGGATCTCGCGCGCGTCGGCACGGCGAACGACGATCTGGTCAGCGTGCGCGCCCTGGCGCACATCATGGCGGGCCACGAACTGCACCACGTCGGCCTGTTGCGCGAGCGTTACGGGCTGTCGTGACCGAGGTGGCGCGCACATGACCACCCGGCGCGCCTCGCGCGGAACGGCCGCGCCCGTTCGCCGATCTGCGAGCGAGCGCCCGGCGGCGGCCGCGGTCCGGCACTCGCACCGGTTGCGCGAGACACCGCTACCCGCAACTCGCGGCACTTATCCGCGCCTATATGCAGTCGTGATGCGCATCCCCAAGGGCCGGGTCGCCACGTACGGGCAGGTGGCCGCCGAGGCCGGCCTACCGCACGCGCCGCGGGTCGCAGGATATGCGCTGCACGCGCTGCCGGAGGGCACGCCGGTGCCGTGGCATCGCGTAGTCGCGGCGGGCGGGCGTTTGTCGCTCGGCCGGCTCGACCCTTCGGGCGCGCTCACGCAGCGCATGCGGCTTGAGCACGAAGGTGTGCGGTTCGACGCACGTGGATGTGTGGACATGGAGAAGTGCCAGTGGCGGCCGCGGCGCGCGGCAGAGAAAGCCCGGGCGGCGAAGAGCTGAGCAGGTGCTTGCCGCCCCTCACTCGCCGTAGAGCACGGCTCCCGGCGGTGGCGTCTCGGAGTGAATGCGCTTCTCGAGCGTCGCACCGGCGGTGAGTGCCACGGCCGAAGGCGCGCGCCAGCTCGTCTCGAAGATCGCGCGCACCTGCGCGGCCAGCCGGCGATGCTGCAGCGTCACGCCGATGTTGCGTGACGACAAGAAGTACGAGGGGTCCCAGTTGCTCGTGCCGAGCCACAGCCACTCGCTGTCGGTGACCATGAACTTGCAGTGCTCGACGCGCGCGAAAGGGATGTAGCCGCCGCTCCACTCGGCCACACGCGAGATACGCACCTCGATGTTCGGCGTGGCGGCAAGGGCACGCAGGTCGGCTTCGCCGCGGCCGCCCACCACCCAGTCGGACACGATGAGCTTCACTTTCACGCCGCGCCCGGCCGCCGCGAGTAATGCGCGGTGCAGCGTGGAGTCGGAGCGGCCGTGGCCGCCAACGCCGTAGCTCAGCACCTGCGCGACGACCTCGCGCTCCGCACGGTTCACGCGCTCGAGGATCAGGTCTCGGTCCCACGGCGTGGAGCCGGGGTTGAGCATTGCCGGGCTGGCGCCGAGCCACAGCCGGCCGCTCACCCCGTCCTGCGAGAACTTCACCGGCCACTTCGCGTTCCTTCGGTCCACCGGCGCGCTCGCGAACGTGGTGTCGGCGGCGAGCCAGTCGGTCTCGAACACGTCGGCGATGGCCTTTGCCACCGGCTCCAGCGAGATGCGCGCGCCCAGTTCGTGGATGTGCGATAGCGCGCGCCAGTCCAGGTTCTGGCTGCCGAGCCACGCCTCGCGGTCGTCCACGATCATGAACTTGGCGTGCTGCACGCCACCGGCGAGGCGTCTGTAGTCCACGCGTCGCACGGTGATGCCGTGCAGCTTGCCCAGCGAATCGGCCGGCTCCGGGTAGGTGCGCGACATGCCGCGGTCCAGCAACAAGCGCACCCTCACGCCGCGTGCGGCGGCCCGGCCGAGTTCGTCGAGCACCGGGTCCAGCGCCTCGCCGGGCTTTCGTGACAGGTAGAAGTGTTCGAGGTCCACCTGCTGCTTGGCGCCACGGATCATGTCCACCCACACCGCCTGCGTGGTGGGCAGCGTCGTATCACCCAGTGCCGTCTCGACCGGGCGTGTCTCGCCCAGTTGCACGGCCACGGGCCGGCCGGTGGGCAGGAACGAGGCGAGCAGCAGGATCGCGGGCACCAAGGCGAGAACGACGAGCACGCGGCGCATGAGGGACCTCCGGAAGACCGACGGGGGAGCGAGGAACATAGCGCAGCCGCGCCCGCGCCGCCGCCTACCGTGCCGCGCGGGCGGTCGCGTAGACTGCGCGCCCATGCTCGCGCTCGCCGACCATCTGCTCGTGCTGATCATCCTGCTCGGATTGCCGATCCGCGCGTACTTCAGCATGCGCGCGCTGCGCGCCGCGGCACCGGAAGCACTGGTCGCGCTGCGTCGCCGCATCTGGACGAACGCCATCGCCTCGCAATGGGTGCTGGCCGGCCTTGTGCTGGCGCTCACGCTGACGCTCAAGCGTGACCCCGCCTCGCTGCGGCTCGTGCCGCGCCCCACGGCGGGCATGCTGGGCGTGCTCGTGGGGCTCGCCACGATCGTGTCGCTGGTCATTCGGCAGCGCGGTGCTGTCGACACGGACGAATCCATCCGCGAGCGCGTGCGCGAACGGCTGGC
>CAZADU010000049.1:0-5045 GCA_964483945.1 uncultured bacterium | reverse complement strand
TGCCCGAGGCTGCGGCGCGCGGCGGGGCGACCGCTGCGCTGCCGGCGCTCACCGAGGGCGCCGGCCCCGAGGAACGCGCGGCTGCGCTGGCGGGGCTCACGCACGCGGCAGCGCTGTCGCAGGTGCCGCTGCTGCCGGGCGAGCAGCGAGCCCAGAAGGACCTGTTCCCGCAAGGCCGGCTCGACGAGGACCTGCAGCAGGTGGATCTTCGCTCGCACAACTCGTGGCGCATGCTGCTCGCCGAAGTACCCACGGTGGAGCTGCTCGAGGTGCAACTGGTCAACGCCATCGCGCCGTTCGTGCTGGATGCGCGATTGAAGCCGCTGCTCATGCGCACGGGTGAGCGCGACAAGCACATCGTCAACGTGAGCGCGATGGAGGGGCAGTTCTACCGCAGCTTCAAGACCACGCGGCACCCGCACACGAACATGGCCAAGGCCGCGCTCAACATGCTCACACGCACGGCGGCCGCCGATTACGAACAGGACGGCATCCACATGAACAGCGTGGACACGGGCTGGGTGACGGACGAGGACCCGGCCGAGATCGCCGCGCGCAAGACGGCCGAGCACCGGTTCCACCCGCCGCTCGACATCGTGGACGGCGGGGCGCGCATCGTGGACCCCATCATCAGCGGCATGAACACCGGGCAGCACGTGTGGGGGCAGTTCCTCAAGGATTACCGACCGACGTCCTGGTAGCTGGCCACCAGCGTGCGGGTGATCCGCCGGGGCTCGAGCGCGGCAGCGATGACGGCGCCGTTCGGGCACATGCCCCGCTCCGCGCGTCCTGTTCCGCGAGTTGCCCGCCCGGCCTCGCCACCCGATGCTGCGCGAATGCTCGGATCGTTCACCCCCAGCGGTACTGACCTGCGCGCCCTGCTCCGCCTCGCCGTGCCCATCGCGACGGTGCAGGTGGGCATCATGCTCATGGGCGTGGCGGGTACGATCTATGTGGGCCACGTCTCGGCGACGGAACTGGCGGGTGCCGCCCTCGGCAGCCTGTACGTCTATGGATTGTTCGGGTTCGGCATGGGCACGCTATGGGCGGTGGACCCGATCGTGTCGCAGGCGTTCGGTGCGCGTGATCACGGTGCGGCCTCGCTCGGCGTGCAGCGCGGACTCGTGCTGGGCGCGCTGCTGAGTGTGGCCATGATGCTGGCGTGCCTCCCCGCCGAGTGGGTGCTGCGCGCCTTGCGCCAGCCCGCCGACGTGGTGCCGGTGGCGGCGCGCTACGCGCACCTGTCCGCGCCGGGACTGATCGCCATGCTGACGTTCGTCACACTGCGGCAGAGCCTGCAGGCGATGAAGCGCCCGCAGGCGGTGGTCACTTCGATCATCGTCGGCAACGTGGCGAACATCGTGCTGCACGAGATGCTGGTGAAGGGCCGCTGGGGCTTCGAGCCTTGGGGGGCGACGGGCTCAGCGCTGGCGCTTGTGGTGGCGCGCTTCATCATGCTCGGCTCGCTGCTGGTGTTCGCGCGACGTGACCTCGCCCGTGTGCTCAAGCCGTGGCGGCCCGAAGCACTCGAGCGCGCCCCGCTGCTGAGCACGTTGCGAATGGGGCTGCCGATCGGCGCGCAGACTTCGGTCGAGTTCTTCACGTTCGCGGTGATCTCGGTGCTGGCCGGCTGGTTCGGCGCCGCCTCGCTCGGTGGGCACCAGGTGGCGATCCACCTGGCATCGCTCATGTTCATGGTGCCGCTGGGCGTGGGCAGTGCTGCCTCGGTGCTGGTGGGGCGTGCGATCGGCGCGAACGATCCGGCACACGCCCGGCGCGTGGCGGCCAGCGCGCTGCTGTGCGGACCGGCCTTCATGGCCGTCTCGGCGTGCGCGCTGCTCGCGTTCGCGCGTCCGTTCGCTGCGGCGTGGACGTCGGTGCCCGAGGTGGTGGCAGTGGCCGCGACGCTGATTCCGATCGCGGGTGTGTTCCAGGTGTTCGACGGCGTTCAGGTGGTCGCAGCCGGCGTGTTGCGCGGTGCGGGTGACACGCGTGCGGCACTGATCGCCAACCTGACCGGCTTCTGGCTGGTGGGTCTCCCGGTCAGCCTCGTGCTGGGGTTCGGCGCTGGGCTCGGCGTGCAGGGGCTGTGGTGGGGATTCGTCGCCGGGCTCGCCGCGGTGGCGCTGTTCCTGCTGATGCGCGTGCGGCGCGTGCTGGCAGGGCCGGTCGAACGCGTCGTGGTGGACGCCGGCAGCGCCTGAGCCAAGTCGCCGCCCAAGTCGACCCTGATCCTCGGGAATTCTACGAAACTGAACTCCGAGTCGATCGTAGTCCCGCCTCCCAAGCGCGCATCATGTGTCGGATTCGGTCGGGATCTTCTCTCCACGGCGACGGAGCGACATTGGTCATTCTGCGTTCCGTGTGTCCGCCATCATCCAACCCCATGATTCTCCGGATGAAGCCGAGCGCCAACTGATTCTCGCTCGGGCCGAGGAAAGTGGTCATGTCCGCTCCCAAGAGGAACGCTCCAGCGGACTCGGCTATGACGCGGGCCGACACCACGGCGTCGCTGAAGCGTCTCGCGGTCCCCAACTCATACACTTCTAGTAGAAATGCGATGTCTTCCAAGTCGCGCGTTCGATCGGCAGGTCTCTCCTCGAAAGCGACGACCTTGAGGAATGCGAGCGCGGGAAGCGAAGCGACCCTGAACTCCAGAGTGGATCCAAGTTCGATCAGGCTGCTCTGTCGAGGCAGGTGCCGGAAGCCGACAAGACTCATTCGCCCGCCTCCCTGCCACTCCACTTGGCCATCACTGAGCGCCTGTCCACTGGCGGGCAGGAGGTCCACTCGGACCCGGTCCGGGCTGTGCCATCGGTGAGGAATGTCCTCACCCTGAGACCAGCCATCAAGCGAGTTCATCACTGACCTGATCTCGGACATGTCCACTGCAATGACGATGTCGAGATCATGAGTCTGGCGATGGAACTGCTCCACTTGGCATGCGAGGGCTGTGGCACCGATCAGGACGCACTTCGGGTCCGGCCAGACCTGTCGAAGTGAAGCCAGGGCGCGGCGCTGCTCCACTGGCAGACTGATCAAGCGGCGAACCCGAGATGACGCTTCCGGAGGAGCTCGGCCGCTTCTCGCTCGCGGTCCAAGCCAGCGTCGATGAGCTCAGCGTAGACGAGGAGCGGATGCACGCAATCGGCGTGGGACTTGCTGATGGGCACGCCCTCATCCATGGAGAGCACGACAATCGATCCTTCCCGTGAGGGCAAGAGTCCAAGTAGGCGCTCCTGCGCAGGGGACCAACCTTGAACATGAAGTGTGGTCGTATTGCCCCGGAAGAAATGGTCGAGACGCCACGCCGCGGCGGAGCCGCCCCATGCCCAACGGATCCGATCGTGCGCTCCAAAAGTCGTACGCGGCTGTCCCTCAGGCATTCGGCCAGATTGCTTCGCAACGGTCGCTTCCCACTTCGCTTCAAAGGCTGTCGGGTCTGCATCGTGCGTCGCGAACCGCCCGATCAGCAGTCGAGGGCGAATCAGTTCCAGATAGCCCGCCAGCCAGCGCTCCAGGAACCGATCGCGGTCAGGAATGCCAATTCGCTTTTTGGTCCGAATGATCAGTCCTGAGGACTCGAGCCTGGTGAGGGCCATTGCGGCCGCTGACTTGCCGACACCTGCGTGTGTGGCCAAGTCTCGCACCGAGGCCGCCCTGCTTTCGTCGTTGGTCATGAGCCACATCATCACCTTGAATCCGGCGGCGCCCAGCCCCTTGGTTTCGGCGGCGCGTGCCCGCGGTCGGCGGCCCTCTACACTGACGAGAATCCGGTGCGCGATGCTCAGGTGGCAGTTGCCGAGAAGATCCACGAAGTTGCCCCCGCTGCTTCGCACTCTGCTTGCCATGGCGTCATTGACATACGGAGTGAAGTAGAGCCAGGGCTCGACCGGCGGTTCGCTGAGCTGCCCGAGGGCACGGCCGAGCAGACTCTCGCCCAGCCGTCGACTGGGCTGGACAGCAGCTCTGAAGTCCTGGGGGCCGTCCGCCGTGAGTAGTCGTACTCGAATGGCAGCCCCATCTCCTTCCAGAGGAAGAGTCTCCTCGATGATGTGCGCATCTCGAACGAATGGAAGCTCAAGCAACCTCTCGAGATAGGGCGCAACCGCATGCCGTCTGATTTCTCTCATGTCCATCATTCTATCGTGTCCGATGGGAATGGACAACGTAAAATTGCGGACAAAGCGCTACCGCCTCCCAGCAACGTTTGGCTAATAGATTGCCTGTAAACAAGTTGAGAGCCATGTCTGGCGCTCGTCGCCTGCATTGCAGCGGGTCCTGTGCGAGACTGGCCGTGAAACCCCGGAGGTCTCCGCCGTGCGCTGGTCATTTCGGCTCCTGACACTGTTCGGCATCCGCGTCGAGGTGCACGTCACGTTCCTGCTCCTCGTGGGCGGACTGGCGCTGCTCCAGAGTGCGACGACACCGATCTGGATGACGGTGAGCGAGTTGCTGCTGCTGTTCACGTGCGTGCTGCTCCACGAGCTGGGCCACGCCCTGGCGGCCAGGCGATACGGCATCCAGACGCGCGAGATCATCCTGCTTCCCATCGGCGGTGTGGCGCGCCTGGAGCGAATGCCGGAGCAGCCGATACAGGAGGTCGTGGTCGCGCTCGCCGGCCCCGGCGTGAACGTGGTCCTCGCCACCCTCCTCGCCGCCGCGCTCGCGCTGCAGGGTGTCACGCCCGAGCAGGCGCTCGCCCGCGCCGACAAGGGCGTCCTCGAGTTCCTGTTGCTGGCCAACATCGTCATGCTGCTGTTCAACATGATCCCCGCGTTCCCGATGGACGGCGGCCGCGTGCTGCGCGCGCTGCTGGCGATGACCATGCCGTTCGTGCGCGCCACGCGCATCGCCGCACAGGTGGGGCAGGGGTTCGCGCTGTTGTTCGCGGCGGTGGGCGTGTTCTACCTGCGCAGCCCCGTGCTCGTGTTCGTGGCGCTGTTCGTGTTCTTGGCGGCCGCTGAGGAGCGCGAGGTCGTGCAGACGCACGCGTTGCTGACGTGGCTGCCGGTCTCGGCGGCCATGGTGACGGCGTTCATGTC
>CAZADU010000048.1:0-1914 GCA_964483945.1 uncultured bacterium | reverse complement strand
GGCTGTTCGCCACCGGCGCCCCTATCCAGTCACTTTCTCGTCAGGCTCGTGCCGGGATCCCGTGGAATACTCCGCGGCCACGGGCGTATCATGCCCGCTCCCCGGCTCCTTCTCTAGGAGATCCCCGCATGAGCCGCATGCGCTGCCTGCTCACCGCTGCTTGGTTCGCTTTGTCCGCTGCCGCGCCGGCCTCGGCCGAGCCTTCGGCCGCCGATTCCGCTTACCGAGACTTCCGCATCCCCGACCATCGCTGGTGGCAGTGGACCGCAGGAGTGTCGGGTTCCATGAGCCACACGGACCAGACCACGTCTCCCGATCGCAGCTTCCGTTCCGGCACGTTCCGGGGTCAGCTGATCACCGCCGCCAGCGGCGGGCATGAGACCGACGCGCTGGTCCAGTCGTGGTCCGCCGATGTGCGCTTCAACGGGGATCGGCGGCACGAGGAGCGGTTCGAGGTAAACCCGTTCGGGGATGAGGTCACCGGCGATCTCAGTGACCGCGGATTGCTCGAGGCCGCGAGTGCGGCCTACTCGATGCGCGTCTATCCGTGGCGGTTCCCTCTCGCGCTCGCCGCCGGGACGAGCCAGCGAGTCGACTTCTCCCAGGTGTTCTCCTCCTCCGACTTCGTGCGTCGTGCGGCTCCGATCGTCGAGCAGAGCGTGGCTTCCGTCTCGTATGGAGCCTGGAACTACAACGCGAGCCTGAGCCTCGGGACCGGCGTGGGCCGGGTTCGCGATGCCACCCCGGTCTACGAAGCCCACGTGCTCGAGGATCGGCTGCTGGAGACCGGAGCGCTCTCGCGGCCGCTGTCGAGACTGGCCCGCGAGCGGCTCGCCGCGCTGTTCGCGACAAGCGGCCGGTGCGTATTCGCGCATGGCCGCCCCGACAAGTACTTCTGGGGCGAGATCGAGCGCGTCCTCACCGAGGATGGCGCGCTGGCCGGCGGAGCAATCGAGTTGTACGACGCTCATCGCATCCTCGAACCCGTCACGATCATCGGGCGCGTCCTGCGACCCGCCGGCTGGTTCGTGGGCCCGGCGGTGTTCCTCGTTAGCCAGCAGAATCACCGTGTTTATGAGCAGGCGCAGTCGTACGCCGTGTACCAGGCGGACACGCTGTTGTTCGCTTCGGACTTCCAGTCCAGCTCGAGCGATTACTCGCGACAGGACCGCATCCAGACTGCGATCGTCGCGGAGGTCCACCACCCCGCGGGCCACCGCTGGCAGTACGACGCCATGCACAGCACGCGGATCGGCGAGAGCGGCGTGCCCCTGCAGACGATCACGAGCGGATCCGTCGCATGGATCGTGACCGATCGCTGGCTGGTCTCCGGGTACCTCATTCATGGCATCGAATGGAACGGTCACGGGAACGAGCGCGGCGTCGAGCAGTGGGACCTCAGGGCGGGATTGGACGTGAGCTACTTCCTCGAGGATTCGTGGGCGCTCTCGGTGAGCGCGCGCGAGTCCCAGTTCCATCAGAGCGACGCCTTCCGCCGCGGCGGCGACTTCGCGTTCTCCATCACGCGGGTGATCTCCGGCCTGTTCGAAGCCCCCGGGCTCGTCAGCGTGATGCGGCCGCTGCCCGGCGGCCGCTGAAGCACGCGGGCTCGCACGCGGCGCCCGCACCCGAGAACGAGGCGAGCCGCGCGACGAATCCTTTCGCCGCGCCGCGTTCGGTCCCAACCACTCAGTTGATCGTGAAGCCGCGCATGTACCGGTTCACGCGCTCGCCCTCGCGCTCGCGCAGCGAGATGCAGGTGTTCACCATGTCGCCCACGCGGTTCAGCGTCTGGCCCACGCCGGGCACGGCTCGCTGCGGGTCGCCAAAAAAAGTCTTCGTCGCGGCAAACCGTTCAGCCGAGCAGCCGCTTCCCATCATCGGCAGGAACCGCAACGCGGGCGGTGGGACTCT
>CAZADU010000047.1:0-6194 GCA_964483945.1 uncultured bacterium | reverse complement strand
TTGCGCCCGCGAGCGTCGCGCGCGTGGTGTCGCGGCTGGAGAGCTGACCCATCGCCCCGCTCGCCTTCTCTCTCGCGCCCCAGGCCGACGCCATCGCCGTCACGTCGAGATCCGCCACGCGAGTGACGTTGTAGCCCTGCGTCCCGCTGATGAAGCGCACACCCTGGATGAGACCGCGGGAGTCCACGCGCGCGTGGTAGCGGTCGTTCAGTGTTTGCACCACCATCGAATCGCGGCCGAGTCGGCGCACCGAGAGAGAGCTCATGCTGCCGGCGCCCAGCTGGTAGAGCGGCACGCGAAGACTGTCGCCCTTCTCTGCGGCGAGCCGCATGGTCTGGCTCTCGTAGAGCCCCCACGGGCTCGCGTTACTCGAGATGATCGTGCTGGCCGGGGCCGCGACGCGGATCGTGCGCGTCATCGTGTCCTGCCGAACGACGACGATGACCGAGTCGCCCACTCGGTTGGCCTCGAACTGCTGGAAGGGCGGCGCCCCCGCGGGCGCGCCAGGGGTGTTCACCGTGGCGGTGGCGCGGGTCGTCGCGCCGGAGGGAGCCAGCTCGTAGGTGAAGCGCCGGTGATAGACGCGGGGCACGCGCCCTACCTGTTCGACCTCGATGCGCTGGGCCGTGCGCGTGTAGCGCTCGACGCTGGTCGTGTCCATGCCGAGCCGGACGACGAAGCTGCCGGAGCTCTGGGCGCTCGCGGGAGACGCCAGCAGGAGGAGCGAGAACAAGGTGAGGAAAGCTCGGTGGGCCATCGCGGAGGGTCTCCCGGGAGGGTGGGTTCGCTCACTCTGGGTCGTGGTGTGGTCAGGTAGCACCGCCGCCGAAAGGATACACCTTCGGCCCTCACGCCCGGCCAAAGGCCTCGCACGTCACCGACAGGGCCGCGCCCGCCGCTGCTCCCGCCGACAACGCACGGCATGCGGACTCCGATCGAATTCGCCGTTGTGACCCGTGCAGGCAGATCATAGACTTGCACGGTCATTCCCCCCCCGCTTGGGAGTCCATATCACGCCCCGCCCTAGCTTCGTCCGCGCCAGACGAACCGCCTGTGTCGTCGGCGTGTTCCTCGTGCTGGCGGGTTCCGTTCGGCCCGCCGGTGCGTTCGAGCCCGGCTGCCCGGGAGCCGCGCTATTGAGGAACGGGTCTGTCGTCGCCGCGGGGCTCGCCGCGCTGCGAGACACCACGATCGTGGAGGCAGAGACCCGATGCATGCTTCCCCCCGAATACTGCCCGAGCTTCTTCGACAGCGTGCACGTCGAGTGGGCGAACCGGCGCTTCGATATCGCGGTGAGGAACGACAACGTGGGGTCTGTCTCGCTCGAGGTTCGCGACAGCTACATCCTGCGTGGCGCGATGGCTGGCGTGCCGGTGCAGTTCACGGCGAGACTCGTGTCGAGCGGAACACTCGATGCGCCGTGTTTCAGCTCGGGCTGCCGACCTTCCACCGTCTACCGCATCCTCGCAGGCGGGCAGGAACTCGCCTGGGGCTGGACGTACGGCCTCACCACTTTCATGAACCTCGTCACGCAAGCCGCGCTCGTTCGGCCCGCGGGGGAGACGTTCCCGCTCGAGTTCGAGGTCGCCGGGAACACCGCGCATGAGTGGAACACGATCGACTGCACGACCCGCGTGGAGTTCGTGGATCTCCCGCCCGGGGTGTGGATCGAGTCGTGCCTCAGTTCCGATTCGCCCACGGATGCCAGGCGATCGAGTTGGGGGAGACTCAAGTCGCTTTACAGATGACCGGGTGCGAGCGGTCGCTTCCGACCGCCTGCGCTCGTGTAGACACGTCCGCGGGGTGGTGCGAGCGCGGCAATCTGCGGTCTCGAAAGCTGATATGGTCTAAAGGGTTCAGGGATGAGCCTGCGAGCCGGGACCATGCCGCATGGCCCTGGATCGGCGCTCGCCTCCACGGGAGTTGGGCACCGCCACAACCGAGCCGAGAGCGCCGCACGCGCCGCGCTTCACGTCGTGTCTCTTCTAGGGGGTTTCATGCTCCGTCCTGTGCGAGGCTCTTCCGCCCCGCCGCATGGCGTTCGCTTCTTGTTGATGCTGGTTTCGTGCACCTCGATCGCGGGTGGTCTGCTTGCGGCGACTTGTGCGAGCGCGGCGCCCTCCGAATGGCTCGCCGTGGAGCTGCTTCAAGTCGGTAGTGACTCCGTCGCGTCCGCCCAGATCCCGAGGCCGACATCCGCGACGCCGGCACCCGCGATGCCGGCCTCTTCGCCGCCGGCACCTGCAAGGCCCAAGCCCAAAGCCAACAGCATCCATCTGTATGGTGGACTGTTCTCGCCGATCGACGTCAACGCACCGAGCCCCACGCTGGGCGTGCGCCTCGGCAGGCGGCTGGGAGCGCACCTTCAGGGAGGCCTGCTGGTCGACTGGACGTTCCAGCGGAAGAACCTGGAGCAACCGATCAACTCACTTCCGGGCCTGCAGCCGCACCTGATACTCGCGCGTGCCGACGGGCATCTGGTGCCCGCAATGGCGTTCTTCGAGGTGAGCCTCACCGAGAAGCGCTTCATGGTGCCCTATGGCGGTATCGCTGCCGGCTACGAGTGGTTGTTCCTCAAGGCCAGCGACTATCGCACTGGCGAGACGGCCTCGGCGAAGTACGCGAACTGGGCATGGCAAGGCTGGGCAGGGCTCGGCATTCGCCTGGACCCGGGCCTGCGGGTCGACTTCGAGCTCTCTTACAACGGTGGATCGCTCGAGCGCGACGTCACGGACTCGAGCGGCCAGAGCTGGCGTGAAGCGGTCCGCGTGAACGGTGTGGGCGCCAGGGTGGGCGTGGACATCCTGTACTAGCGATGGTGCGCTACGTCCCGTTGCGTGCCATGAGCAGCCCCCACGCCCGAGCGCATCGCACGCGGCTCGTGTCGATGTTCGCATTGTTGCTGTCTCTCTTCGTGGGCGTCCCCGCGGCGAGCGCACAGAACCGGCCTGAGTTCTGGTCGATCCAACTCAGTGGTGGACTGTTCGCGCCGATCGAGGCCAGCGGGCCGAGCCCTTCTGCTGGAATGCGCTACTGCAAGCATGTCCGCTCGCATCTGCAGGTGGGCTTGCTGACGGGGTGGACGTCGAGGAGCACCAGACTGGAGGCCCCCGCCGCGGGCCAGCAGGGCCTCGAGTCTCAAGTCGAACTCGCCCAGGTCGACGCGCATCTGGTGCCCCTGATGGGATTCATGCAGGTCGACCTTACGGACAAGCTCTGGCTGGTGCCCTTTGTCGGCGTCGGCGCCGGATATGAGTGGCTGGTCCTCAACGCAAAGGACTACCGAACCGGAACGGAGTCCAAGGCGACATACGCCAACGTGGCCTGGGAGACCTACGCCGGAGTCGGCTTGCGACTGACCAGCAAGGTGCGTGTGAATGGCGAGCTCTTCTACAACGGGGGTGCGCTGGATCGCAACGTGCTCGACGCAAGTGGGCGGACCTGGCAGGAAGTCGTCCACATGAACGGCGTGGGGGCTCGAGTGGGACTGGACATGATCTTCGAGTGACGCGGACGGAACGCCGCGTCGCGGGCCGGCTGGGCGTTACGCCCTCCTGGTCGGGGAGGCCTTCCTGCCGACGAGGTGTGATCTCTAAAGACGTTGTTCACAACTGCCCGCTGGGCGGCGCGCTGCTAGACGACTTTGGAACTTGACGACTATACGTCAATGACGTAGTCTCCTCTTCGTGTTCACCTTCGTCGAGACCCCCCTCTTCACGGAGCTGGTCGGCGAGTACCTCACTGACCGGGAGTACGCAGCGCTTCAGCTGGCCCTCTCCAAGAATCCGGGGCTCGGGGACGTCATCCCAGGCTCGGGTGGCGTCAGGAAGGTCCGATGGGGGACACGTGGACGCGGGAAGCGCGGTGGCGTGCGCGTGGTTTACTTCGTTCGCAAGGAACCCGGCGGCATCTGGATGCTGACGATCTACGCGAAGAGTGTCAGGGACACTATTCCCGTCAATCTGCTGCGCCGGATTCGCAAGGAGATCGAAGATGAGTAAGCGCCCCCGCAACGTCGGTCAGGAGATCCTGCTCGGGCTTCGTCAGCTCAAGCGTGGCAAGGTGGGGCGGGTGATGACGCTCCCGCCGATCGCAGACATCCGGGCCCGAACCGGCCTCTCCCAGACCGGGTTCGCGCGACTGCTCGGAGTGTCGGTGCGAACGCTGCAGGAGTGGGAGCAGGGCCGACGCGCGCCCTCTGGCCCCGCACGCACGCTATTGTCCATCGCGTACAAGAACCCGAAGGTGCTGCTCGAGTCGGCGGCGTGATCCCGGCTCTTATGCGGACACTCTCGGCGCAGCACCTCTCGCTGACGCGAGTGACGTGACGAAATTGAACTCGCATTGAGGCGAGGGGGCGTCACAGAATGCGCGCAGTTCCCTGTGATCCCGTGCATCCGAGCGCGCTTGTGCGCGCTAGTCCCTGCCGAGCTACTGGATTCGCACGAGCTTCTTCACGCTTCTTGCTTCGCTGCTGGATATCCGAGCGAAGTACGTGCCGGCGGCGGCGGACTGGCCGGCATCATCGCGGCCGTCCCACGCGACCTCATGCGAGCCAGCACCCAGGGCCCCCTTGCGAAGGCCCCGTATGCGGCGACCTTGGACATCGTACACGGCAAGATCCACCTCTGCGGGACGCGCAAGCTCGAAGCGCAGGGAGACGACGTGACGGGCAGGATTCGGTGCAACTCTGAAGCCTAGCTGGCCCTGAGTGTCAGGCGAAATCGCAGTTGTACCAATCGGGACAAGGAATCCCGACCACGAGAATCGAGCCAGCGCGGGTACGTTGGGATGCTCGTCCCATGCTCGCAAGCTCACGCTATGGCCAGCATCGAAGACAAGGCCGGTCCCCCAAGTCCTGCCGCCCGGGTTCACGCCGAATGTCCAGCGCCAAGTGGTTCCATTGTCCCAAAGTGTGACGTCCGCGATGCTCGACGCAAAGTACGAGATGTCTGTAAGCACAAACTGCTGCCCGGCGGGAACGATGAAGAAGACTCGCGTTGCAGAGACACCGTTATAGCCGGCAGGAACGGTAAGGGAATCCACCCCGCTCCTCATGTTATTCGGAGAAATCTGAGCTGCGCATTTCGGCCATCGTGAACGCTCAGATCGGCATCGTGAACAGCCAGATCGGGATCGTGAACACCGAGCGGCAGGTTCTTGGCCGGAGCAGAGCGACGCCGGGGTGTCAGGCGTCGAGTTGAGCGTCCTCCTTTCGCCGGGACGGGCCCTTCAGGGTGATCCGGTGGGCGTTGTGCTGTGGACGGCCACCGAGATCCGCGTCATTCTGACCTGTTGTCGCGCCTTTCTGCGTGGGACCACGGCAAGTTGTTGAGGGTAGCTGGCCCAAAGGAAGGGACGTGACGGATCAGGGTTCCATCTTCTCCGAGTTTGTGCTAGGCGCGACCCGCGGGAGCTGCCCTCAGGCCCTCGTCGTGCGGGGCCGCCTGATGGCCGGTGCCCGGCGCCGTTCGGGGAGCCGGTGGTCCCACTTCTCCAGAACTGCGACATCCTCGAAACGTCTGATCCGCCCTGCTCGGCCGCCCGCTCGGCCCCTATCGAAGCAAGGCGATCTTTTCGACGCCGAGGCGGGTTGCTCTAAACCCGCACACACTCATTTGCCGCGGAAGATGTCCTTGCGGGCCGCGTCGGCGATCGCGACGACGGCCGGGTGGCTCAAGCGCCGCTCTGCGGAGATCGCATAGAACCGCTGGCGGAGGGTGCTCGCTCGCCCGATGACGCGCAGCCGGTAACGCCTGAGAACTTCCGCTTCAATGGCGGAAGGGCCAGTGAACACCCCAACGCCCACCTCTGCGAACTCCTTGGCGAGGGCGCTATCGTCGATCTCACCGACGATCCTCGGCCGCAGCTTCTGCGACTCGAACCAGCGCTCAAGGGTGCGGCGCAGCGCTGCGTTGCGGCCCGGGAGCAGAAACGGGGCGCCATCCAACACGCCAGGGAACTTCTTGCGGAGGGCCGCCGCCACGCGCCCGCCCGCGAAGAAGCTGGTGCCGCACTCGCCGAGGAGATGGCTGAATAGCCGGACTGGCAGCTCCGGTCCGGCCGGCGCGTCGGCGAGCACGAGATCGAGGCCGTGTACCGCCAACTCCGCGAGGAACCCTTCCAGGGACCGATCCTCGCGGCAGATGAGACACACGGGCTCCCCCAGGCGCAGTGCCGGCTCGAGGAGCCGA
>CAZADU010000046.1:0-3921 GCA_964483945.1 uncultured bacterium | reverse complement strand
CAGACCCGGGTTGCGCACCGTAACGAGATGTCCCGAGGGCAGGACGAGAAAGGCGCCGATGTCCGTGGAGACGCGCGCGGGCGTTCCGCCTTCCACCGATGCCAGGTAGATGCCACCGGACTCCGATCGCACGCGGGCATTGTTGCTCCAGAGCGCGAACAGGAAGTGCTTCCCGTCCGGAAGCCAGACGGGAAACCGGTGGGAAGCGTCCACTCGCGTGGTGTCCAGGTGCGTGACCTGCACGGGGGTCCCTCCGGTTGCCGGCACACGCCAGATGCTCGCGTTTCCGCCGGTGGTGTAGAGGATGCTCCCGTTCGCGCTCCAGTCGGCACCGCGCGCCGCCGTCATGTTGCCGACCAGCTTCTGGATCGTGCCGTCCTCCACCGAGACACGGCTCAGCGCATCGCCGGCGATGAACCCGATCGACCGGGAGTCCGGGGACCAGAACAGGAATGCAGCTCCTTCCGTGCCCTTCACGGCGTGGTAATCGAAATCGTTCAGCGCGCGCATCCACACGCGGGCGACCCCTCCCAAGTCCGCCGTGATGACAGCGAGCTGGCGTCCATCCGGCGAGGGCACCGGGCGGGTGATGCCGGCTCGCACCTGTCCGGCGGGAAAGCCGATCTCGACGCGGCGCCCCTCCGGGCCCGGCGCACCCATGCCGGGCAGGAGCCCGCGCGTGAGGGCCACGGCGGCGAGTACGGCCGCCAGCGCCCACGGCACCCACACGGGCGTGCCCGCGTTTCGCGCCGGCACGGGCGCCGCGGGGGCGGTGGCGTCCTCCCCGCCGCGCTCGAGCGCGATGCGCGCCTCGCCGATCGCCTGAAGTCGTTGCTTCACGTCCTTCGTCAGGCAGCGACGCAGCAGCGAACCCAGCCAGGCCGGAGTCGCGGCGGGCAACGCGGTCCACTCCGGCTCGCGTTCGAGGATGCGCGCCACGAGGTCCGACACCGTCTCGCCCTCGAACGCCCTCTTCCCCGCCAGGCATTCGTAGAGCACGCAGCCGAATGACCAGATGTCCGCGCGCCGGTCCACGTTCTTCCCGCGCGCCTGCTCCGGGCTCATATACGCCGCAGTGCCGAGGATCACGCCCGCCTGGGTCGCCGTGTAGGCCATGGTGGGTGACGCCGACAGGTTCGGGTCCGAGCCCGTGGACGAGCCTGTTCCGCCCTTGGCCAGCCCGAAGTCGAGCACTTTGGCCTCGCCCGATGCCGTGAACATGATATTTCCGGGCTTCAAGTCGCGGTGCACCACGCCACGTTCGTGTGCCGCCTCGAGTGCCGCGGCCACCTGACGCCCCAGGTCGAACGTGTCCGCGAGCGGCAAGGGACCTCGCGTGAGGCGATCGGCCAGGGTCTCGCCGTCCACCAGCTCGAGTACGAGGTAGCGCGCCCCTCCGACGTCCTCGAGCCCGAGGATTCCGGCGATGTTCGGGTGCGAGAGCGAGGCCAGCAGCTTCGCTTCGCGCTCGAAGCGCGCCAGCCGTTCGGGGTCCTGGGCGAACGCGGTGGGTAGCGCCTTGATCGCCACGTCGCGCGAGAGCCGCGGGTCGCGCGCGCGGTAGACCTCGCCCATGCCGCCTGCGCCCAAGGGCGCTACGATCTCGTAGGGGCCGAGGCGTGTGCCGGGGGTCAGGGTCACGGCTTCTTCAACCCCGCGGTCCAGTTCTGTTCGATGGTGATCGTCGAGGCTGTTCCCTGCCCTGCCGGGGCGACGACCAGTACGTGCTGCCCGTCGGGAGCGATGTCCCAGGACACAAAATCCTGCCGCAGCTTGAATAACTTGCGGGGCGCGCCGGCGTGAAAAGCGGGGCTGGTGGCGACGTCGGCGGCCATGATCGTGAAGCCGTCACCGCCGATGAAGATCAGCTCGTGGCCACCGCGCACCCAGGCGACTTGCAGGCCGGCCCCGCTGGTCGAGACCTGATACTTGCTGCCGGGAGTGGGAAACGATTGGACGCAGATCTCGGCCGTTCCTGATTCGTCAGAGGAATAGGCCAACCAGTGTCCATCCGGGGAAACGATGCCAGCGCGGTCGTTGAACGAGGTGCGAAGGTAGGCGACGGGCTTGTGGTCACCCTCCACGGGCAACATCCAGAGGTCCCAGCCGGTGCGTTCGTTCGACTCTTCGAACACGATGAAGCGCCCGTCAGCCGACCAGCCATACGGGTCCTTGAACAATGCGCCGGCGGTGAGCAGCGGCGTCTCTTCCAAGCCTCCGCTGGTGGCCTTGATGTAGATATCATCGGGACCCGACCGGTCGGACGCGAAGGCGATGTGGCTCCCGTCAGGGGACCAGACTTGGAAGTAGTTGACCGTCGGTCCGAAGGTGAATCGGGTGGGGACCGAGCGATCCAGATCGACGAGCCAGAGGTCCACCTCGGAGGCCGAGGTCCGGCGTGCGACGCACAGGCGTCTTCCATCCGGCGACAAACGAACGCCTTCGTAGCGGCCCGCGGGGACGGGAATCGTGCCGGACGGATTGCCCGCGCGGTCGAGCCACTGAAGTTCCGTATTCGGCAGCCCTCCCCCGATGTGGGCCAGGATCCCATTCTCCGAGGCCGTCACCGTTCGAGCTCCGGTGTACCCCGAAGGTGGAGGGGCCTCGCCCAAGGTGATCGGCTCGCCGCTCAACACCATGCGTTTCGGGTCGAATCGCTGGGCCACGACCGAGGCGTTGCGAACGAAGATGAGGTATCCGGGCGCGGCATAGATCGGCGCGGCGCTCGCGCTTCCCAGGTACTTCCTCTCCTTGGAGCCAAGTGAGCCGACGAAGATGTCGAACTTTCCCTGGCGCGCCGGCAGCCCCACGAAGAGAAAGTGATTTCCGTCGGGAAGGAAGCAGGGCCAACGGTGACCGATCTCATGACGTGACGAGTCGAGGCTCGTGGCTTGCGTCCGCTCTCCTCCACTCGCCGAGACGCGAAACAGCGGACCCGCTGCTTCGGGAGCGAACACGATCACGCCATTCGCAGCCCAGCTCGCCCCCCGGCCATCGCCCGCCTCGCAGATCACCTCCGGCGATCCACCGGCGATCGGGACCTTCTTGAGTTTTCCGTTGTCGGAGAAGAACGCCAGGTTGCGGCTGTCCGGGGACCAGAAGGGAAGCGTTGCGTTCTCGGTGCCGGCCAGCGGCCGCGGCGTGAGACTCTCGAGCGGACGCACCCAGATCCGGACCGTTCCCGCGGAGTCGGCCGCCACGAAGGCGAGTGTTCGCCCGTCGGGCGAGATGGCTGAGGACACAGGGTCCGAGCTGAAGCTCACGTTTTCGGGTGCGGTGACGGAGAACCGGCTCACGGGTTGCTCCGGGGCGGCGGGCCGAAGGCGCAGCACGACCGCCGTCGCGACGATACCGAGGGTCACGCCCACGGCTGCCACGGTCCACGCCAGTCGCTCCCGACTCTTGCGACGCATCGCGACTGGCGCCGGCACGCCGGCCTGCGAGCCTGCATCGCGGATCCACTCGAGCTCGTGCAGCAGGTCGCGCGCGCTCTGCCAGCGATCCTCCGGATCCTTGGCGAGGCAGCGCTTCACCACCCGCTCCAGCGCCGGCGGCGCCATGGGCGCGACGGCGCTGATCGGGGATGGCTCTCGCTCCAGGATGGCGGCGATCAGACTGGCCTGGCTCTTCCCCTCGAATGCCTTGCGCCCCGTTGTCGCCTCATACAGCACCGCCCCCAGCGCCCAGAGGTCGCTGCGCGCGTCCGCTTCCTTCCCCTCCAGCTGCTCCGGCGCCATGTACTGGAACGTCCCCACGATCGTCCCCGCCGCCGTCAGCGGATGACTCATCGTCGGCGTCTGGCTCAACAGCGGCCCGCTCCCGCCGCTCCCCGGAACCGCCGCTCCCGGCCCCATCACCCGCGCCAGCCCGAAGTCCAGCAGCTTCGCCCCGCTCCTGGTCAGCATCACGTTCCCGGGCTTC
>CAZADU010000045.1:0-1631 GCA_964483945.1 uncultured bacterium | reverse complement strand
TGCCGGCATGGGCCACCGAGGTGGACTTCGGCCACGCCACATCGCCCGACCTCTACCGCTGGACGAACCTGCCCGAGGTGCTGCCGATCGACCCATACGGGTGGGACAACGCGCACGTCTGGGCTCCGCACGTGATCGAGGCGGACGGGTTCTACTGGATGTTCTACACCGGAGTCTCGGACTTTTCCGGCACGTACGCCTGGACGCAGCGTATGGGTGTGGCGGTGTCGTCCGATCTGATGACCTGGAACCGGGTCACGAGCGGGCCTGTCTGGTCGAACCAGATCTCGACGTGGGCGTGGTGGGCCCCGAAGGTGACCTCGATGGCCTGTCGCGACCCGTTCGTCATGCGCGACCCCGCCGCGCCTGGCCAGTGGCTCATGTACTACACGGCTTCGCCGGCCAGCGACTCGCTGGTCAGCGTGGTCGGTGTGGCGCGCAGCCCGGCCGGACATCTGAACGAGTGGGCGGACGAGAAGCCGCTGTGGATCACGCATCACAGCCTCACGTTCAACGTGCTTGCCGAGTCCCCGCACCTGTTCGAGCACAACGGCCGTTGGTTCATGTTCATGACCACGAATGCCGGCCAGCCGCTCACGTTCTACACCACCGATAACCCGCTGGGCGAGCCCGCGGAATGGACGTACCGGGGCCGCCTGCGCAACATGCTCGGATACGACACCTCGAACTGGGGCGCTTCCGAGGTGCTGCACGACGGCGAGCACGACTACTTCGCGTATGTGGACGACAATCGCGTCGAGGTGAAACGCATCGTGTGGGGAGAGGGCGACGACTTCTCGCTGGAGCAGCCGGCCGTATTCCACATGAACGCGATGTCGTGGACGAGCGGTGCCGCACTCGAGAACCAACTGGTGGGACTGCGCCTCTCGGGGAGCAACGCCTACGCGTTCATCGAGGAGCTGGAGGCGTTCACGCGCGATGCGGCCGGCAACGAGATCCTGGTGCCCATGGACAGCCTCGGGCTGCCGGCGCGACCCGTACTGGCGGCCGATACCGTGGTGATCCCGTGGTACACGCGCCGCTGGCCCTCGTCGCGGCCGTCCGCAGAGGCCATGCCGCTGCGCCTGGCCATGACCGACGGCACCGCCTCGACCCCGTGGCTGCTCATCCACTCCAATCCGGTTCAAACGCCAGTCATCGGTGGGCCGGGCGGATCGCTGCCCGACTCGGCCGAGCACGCATTCCCCCTACCGGAGCCGGAGCTGCCTCCTGCGGCCGAGGACTCCACCCGGCTCAGGCGCACCGCGCTGCCGCCGGCGGCCCACGCCGCCGCGGCCTCGCCGCGCGTGCTGCGGGGTGCGCCCCTCGGCGCATCGCCGGCGGTCGCGTTCGAGCTGTCGCAGGTGGCCGACGTGCGTGCCGAAGTGTTTGACCTGCAGGGCCGTCGCGTCGCGGTGCTGGCCGAGCGCAGCTTCGGGCCGGGGGCGCACGTGCTGCCTTGGGACGGGCGCGACGCGTCCGGCCTGCGAGCATCGCGCGGGCTCTACTTCGTACGACTCCAGCTGCCGGGGCGCACGTGGGGATTAAGGCTGCTGCTCGATCGCTGAGCCGGGTCGGGTGAGCTTCGCCATGAGCGTGCAGGCGCGCTGGCGGCATGCGAACGCAGCCGG
>CAZADU010000044.1:0-6451 GCA_964483945.1 uncultured bacterium | reverse complement strand
GTGCAGGACGTCGCGGGTAACCCCGTGTCGCAGCTGCAGACGATCGGCATCCAGCTCAAGGTCACGCCGCACCTGACCTCGGAGAGGAAGATCATCATGGATCTGCATCCGGAAGTCTCCGACCTCGCGTCGGGATCCACGGTGCAGGGCGGCCTCATCATCAATACGTCCGAGGCCGACACGCGCGTGATGGTGAACGACGGCGAGACCGCCGTCATCGGCGGCCTGATCCGCAGCAACGAAAGCACCGTCCACGTCGGTGTACCGTGGCTGAAGGACATCCCGCTCGTCGGCATGCTGTTCAGCTCGAAGACGACCTCCAAGTCGAACCGCGAGCTGATCATCTTCGTGACACCGCGGATCGTGACCGACATGGCCGTGGACACGACGACGCCGGAGACGCCGAAGAACTGACCTCGCCCTTCACGCACGGATGCACACGCGCCGCCGCACCCTTTCGGGTGCGGCGGCGCGGTCTTGAGAGCTGGGCGCGCTCGTGGGGCGCGAATGCCCCGTCCGGGGCGGCCCGAACCAGCCCGGCCCGCGGTGCTTCCTTTTGGCTCATCGTGAGGTGTCCCATGGGGAGGACACTTTCACGTTGCAGTTAGCCCGGACAGATTCATGTCGCAGCCACACGGCCCCGCCCGCTCTGGCCCGGGGCCGCCGCGTCGGATACGCTCGCGCCATGACCCGCACCGACACACGCCCCATCGCGCTCATCGGGATGATGGGCGCCGGCAAGAGTACCGTGGCGCGTGTGCTGGGTGAGCGTCTGGGTGTGTCCGTCGCCGACCTGGACGGCATGATCGAGGCGGTCGAAGGCGGCAGTGTGACCGAACTGTTCGAGCGCGCGGGCGAGGCGTGGTTCCGCCGCCGCGAGAGCGAACTGCTCGCCGAGGCACTGCGCTCGGGCGTGCGCGTGGTCGCATGTGGCGGCGGCGTCGTGCTGGATCCCGCACACCGCGCACTGCTGCGCGAGCGCTGCCGCGTGGTGTGGCTCGAGGTCGACCCGGCCGAGGCCGTGCAGCGCATGCGCGCGGCCGGGCAGGAGCCCGGCAGCAGCCGGCCCTTGCTCGCCGGTGGGGATCCCGAGTTGCGCCTGGCCCAACTGCAGCGCGAGCGCGAGCCGCTCTACGCGGAAGCCGCGCTCGTGCGAGTACCGACCGCCGGGCGCACGCCGGCCGAGGTGGCGGACGCCGTGCTCCTGGCACTCGCAGCGGCATGACGCGAGCGTACGTGCGCCGGGGCAAACGCCCGGCGCTGACGGCAGCCAGGAAGTTCGGCATGCTCGCCGGTCGCTGGGGCATGCTCGCCGCGCTCGTGGGCCTATTCGCCGGCTGCGCGCCACCGGTGCCGCGCGGACTCGAGACCCTTGAGGTCGCCACGCGCACGCAGGCGGCAGAGCGAGAGCGGCGACTGCGAGTGTGCGAGACGCGTGCGGTGCTGCGCGTGGACGGCCGTGCGACCGGGCGGCTGCCCGCGGTGTCGGTGAACGCTTGGCTCTCCGAGCCGGGCCGCGTGCGCTTCCAGGCGCGCTGGCTGCTGGGTGTGCTGTTGGATGCCTCGCTCACCGGCGACACGCTCACCGCGTGGATGCCCGCCGAGCGGCTGGGCCTGCAACTGCCAGGGCTCGGGGACACGCTGGGTGTTGCGGACCCCGCGGCGTTCCTGCGCCGCGCTCTGGTCGCGGGTTGGCAGCCACCGCGCGAAGCGTGGCGGGGTGCGACCGCCGACAGTGCCGGCGCCTCACTCGCCTGGCACGAGGATGGCCGCGACTGGTTCATGCGCGTGGACCGTTCCGGAAGGCCGCGCGAAGTGGGGGTGTCGGACGGCAGCCACCGGATAGCGGTACGCTACCCGGAGTGGCGTGGCGCGGGTGCCGCAGCACTTCCGGCACGACTGGAGTTCGCGGACGGCGACGGCTGGGTGCGCGTGCGCGTCGAACTCGAGGATCTGCACCCTCTCAAGCGCGCGAAGGACTCGTGGTTCGCGCTTTCGATCCCCGGGGACGTGCAGCCGCTCGGATTCGAGGACCTGCGCCGCGTGCTCACGGTGAGGGAGGAGTCCCGATGAGGTTCACGAGCAAGACGCCGGCGCCATGCGCACGCAAGCGTGGCCGCCAACGGTGGACCGTGTGGACCACGTGGAACATGCGGACCACGTGGACAAGGTGGAGCATCCTGGCCGCGACACTCGCGCTCGCCGGCTCAGTCGACGCCGCCCCTCTTGAATCCTCCCGCGCGCTGGTCGAGCAGTTGCGACACGCGGGCCGCGCCGAGGCCACGCTCGCCTGGACCCTGGTGGGGCCGTTGGGCGAGCCCGCGGCACAGCGCGGGCAGTTGGCACTCGAGCCGCCGTCGTTCGCGCGACTCGACGTGGCGCGCACCGGCGAGATCGTCACGCTGCGGCCGGACGGTGGGGAGTGGCTGCAGCCGCAACTCCACCAGATGATCCGGCTCTCGCCGCGCCATGCGGGTGCGGCCATGCGCTGGTGGCGGCTGCTCGCCGGCGGGGAGGGCGCGCGTGAGCGCCGGCTCGGCCCGGGCCGCTACCGGCTGGTGGTCAGCGGCCCGACGGCGGCGGCCGACAGTGCCGAGGTCATGCTGGACGCGCGCGGTCTGCCGGCCCGACTCCGGCTTGGCGAGGGCGACGAAGCACAGGAGTACCGGCTCTCGGGCTGGAGATTCGTCAAGGCGCGCGGCGAGCGCGACTTCCGCATCACCGCACCGCCCGGCATCGAGAGCGTGGAACTGCCCTGAGCGGCTCCGGGCGCTACGGGGCCCTCGCACCCCTCACGCCAGATCGCACACGATTGACACCCTCGCGCGCGCTCGTCCATCTTCGTGCGACCATGCGTGTGATCGCGGGGGAGTTCGGGGGCCGGCGTCTGCATGCGCCGCATGGGGACCGGACCCGGCCGACCTCCGACCGCGTCCGGGAGGCCCTGTTCATGTCGCTGGGGCCGCTCGACGGCCAGCGTGTCGTGGACCTCTTCGCCGGTAGCGGCGCCCTCGCCATCGAGGCGCTCTCGCGGGGCGCGGAGCACGCCGACTTGGTCGAGGTGGACCGGCATGCGCGCGAGACGATCGAGCGCAACGTCCGGGAGCTGGAGCTGGAGTCGCGCGTCAAGCTGTGGCCGCTGCGGTTGCCGGCCGGATACGCACGGCTGCGAGCCGTGCTGTCGGCGGCGGATGTGGTGTTCGCGGACCCGCCCTACGGGGGCCGCGAGGCGCGCGAGACGCTTGCGGCACTCGGGCGTCAGGGCGTGCTGCGCGACGGCACGCGGCTGGTGCTGGAGACACACGGCAAAGACGAGGTTCCCGAGGCGGAGGGCGTGCTCGTGCGCGAGCGCGAACGGCGCTACGGGGAGACGGTGGTGCACGTTTACCGGGCGGCAGGCGCGCCCGCGGAGGGCCCTGGAGCATGAGAGGAACCCGCATCGCCCTGTTCCCCGGCAGCTTCGACCCGTTCACGAACGGGCATCTCGACCTGGCACGCCGTGCCACGCTGCTGTTCGACCGCGTCGTGATCGCCGTGGCTTACAACTCTGCCAAGACGGCGCTGTTCACGCCCGACGAACGCGTCGCCATGATCGAGGAGTCCGTGAAGGGATTGCACGGCGTGACCGCGATGGCATTCACCGGACTGCTGGTGGACTGCGCTCGCCGCGTGAAGGCGCAGGCCATCATCCGGGGGCTGCGCGCCGTGAGCGACTTCGAGTTCGAGTTCCAGATGGCGCTGATGAATCGCCGCCTGGCCCCCGGACTCGAGATCACGTTTCTCATGCCCAGCCAGGAGTACACGTACCTGAACTCCACGCTGGTCAAGGAGGTGGCGCGCCACGGCGGCCGCATCCGCGGGCTGGTGCCGCCCGGGGTCGAGAAGGCACTTCAGATTCGCTTCGCCAAGGCCGCACCGCGGAAGGCACGGGCGCGTTGAACCGTACGCTCGAGCGCATCCGGCGCGCGGCACAGGCTTCGCCCCGGCGCCTGCTGCTGGCCGAAGGCGGCGACCCGCGCGTGGTCGGCGCGGCCGCCCGGCTCGGGCGCGAGGCCATCGCGCGCGTCACACTGCTCGGCGACCCCGCCGCAGCGCGTGCCACGGCGCGCCGGGCCGACCTGAGCCCCGGGGGCTTCGAGTTGCGTGACGCGGCCGACCCCTCGCTCGTCGCGCGCACGCGTGCCGCACTCGCCACCTCGCGCGGCAGCAAGCTGGGCGAGTCCGACCTCGCCCGGTACGCAGCGGACCCGCTGTTCCAGGCCGCACTGCTCGTGCGCGAGGGCGAAGCCGACACCTTCGTGGCCGGCGCGGTGCGCCCCACCGCCGACGTCCTGCGCGCAGCCCTGTGGCTGATCGGCCTCGAGCCCGGCGTGAAGAGCGTGAGCAGCTTCTTCCTCATGCTGCTGCCCGGCGACGGAGGCTCGGGTGAGGGGAAGGCGCTGACGTTCGCCGATTGCGGCGTGATTCCCGACCCGACGGCGGAACAACTTGCCGAGATCGCCTGCCTCGCTGCGGACCGCCACCGCACGCTCACACAGCAAGAGCCGCACGTGGCGATGCTGTCGTTCTCGACCCGCGGCAGTGCTGAGCACCCGCGCGTGACCAAGGTGCGCGAGGCCACCGCGCTCGCCCGCGCCCGTCGCCCCGACTTGCACATCGACGGTGAACTGCAGGCCGATGCCGCGCTCGTGCCCGACGTGGGGCAGCGGAAGGCCGCGGATTCGGTCGTGGCGGGGCATGCGAACGTACTCGTATTCCCCGACCTCGACGCCGGCAACATCGGTTACAAGCTCGTGCAGCGTCTGGCCGGGGCCCAGGCCCTTGGCCCCATACTGCAAGGGCTCGCCCGGCAGGCGAACGACCTGTCGCGCGGCTGCTCGCTCGAAGACGTCGTGGACGTGGCGACGGTAGCGTGCGTACTCGCGGGCCCTGCCGGCGCCCGCGCATCCTGAGGAGGAGTCCAGCGCATGCCCACGTACGTCTACCGCTGCAAGAAGGGCCACGAGTTCGAACTGTTCCACAGCATCTCGGATGACACGCCCAGACGCTGCCCCAAGTGCCGCTCCGGGGCCAAGCGCGTGCCGGCGGGCGGCTCGGGGCTGCTGTTCAAGGGCTCCGGCTTCTACATCACCGACTACCGGAGCAAGGGTTACAAGGAGTCCGCGAAGCACGAGAAGGGCGGCTCGGAGCCCGCGAAGAAGGAGAAGGGCGGCGCGGAGGCCGCGCCGAAACCGCCCTCGGGCGGCGGTGGTACGAAGGACTGATGCCACCGCTCGTGAATCTCCCGCTCACCGCGTTCCTGCTGCGTTCGCATGGCGCACCGTCGTGGCCTGCGCCCGGCTCGCCCATCGAGTGGCGCCCCGATCACGTGCTGCTGGATGACGCGGACGGCACCGTCGCCGCGCTCGCCTTCGAGAGCGCCGGATATTCGCGCGTGGCGTGCGAACTGGTGCTGGTCTCGCCGCAGCGCGAGACGAGTGGGCCGGACAGCGTCGAGGACCTGCGATTCCTGCAGAGCTTCGCGAGCGCAACCGGCGCGCACTTCGCGCGGCCAGGAGCGGGTACGGCGCCAGCGATCCACCTGCAGCGATTCGCGGCACCCGGCCGTTTGCTCGCGAGCGGCGTGCCCGGCTCGGCCGCCGCGGGGGCCGCTGGCATGCTGGCGTTGCCCGCATCGGCCATCGAGTGCGCGGCGGCGATGGCGGGCGAGCCGCTGCTGCTGCACCGTCCGCGCATCGCGGGCGTGGAACTCTCCGGCGTACCCGATCCGGGCGTCACCGGCCTCGACGTGCTGGTCGCGGTGGAGCGCCGGCTCGCTGGCGAGGGCACCGGCGCGGTGCTCGAGTTCCATGGCGTCGGGTTGTTCTCGCTGCCCATGGCGGACCGGATCGCGATCGCCGCACGGGCGCGCGCGATCGCGGGCGCGCTGTCGGTGCTGTTCCCGAGCGACGACCGTACGCGCATTTGGCTGCGCGAACTGGGCCGCGACGCCGACTGGCGCCGGCACGACACGGGTGAGGCCGCATTCGACACCGTCGTCTCGCTCGACTTGTCCGAGGTTCGAGTGGTGCGCGCCGAGGCCGCACGCGTGTGGGTGGGGCCGTTCGCAGCGGACGACGATGTCCACGCGCTCGCGCGTTCGCTCGCACGTGTTCCGCGCCGACCCGAGATACCGCTCGACGTGGTCGTGCCGGGCCGTGCATCGCTCGCCGCGTGGACCACGGCCGGCACGCTGGCCGCACTTCAGATGTCGGGCGCGCAGGTCATGGACCGCGCGGAGCCGGCCGCGGCCGTCGCTCCGGCCGACGCCGCGATCACCGGCGGCGACCCGCTCGACGACGCCGAACGCGAGCGCGGCGTATGGGCATGTGCAGCACTGCTCACCGGGCACACGGCCGCTGAGGCCATGGTGAGCGGCGGGCACGGCGGCGCCCCTCCGGGGCCGTTGGCG
>CAZADU010000043.1:0-10583 GCA_964483945.1 uncultured bacterium | reverse complement strand
CACCTCGCCGGTGGCGGCCCGCATCCTGCGCGTGCGTGACGCCGACGACCACGACCTCGCGGCTTTGTATGGCGCGTGCACGTGCAGCGCGTTCCCGTCGCTCGCGGAGGGGTTTGGCATGCCGCTGCTGGAGTCCATGGCGTGCGGGGCGGCGTGCGTGATCAGCGACCACCCCGTGCTCACCGAGCTGGGCCAGCGCGACTGCGTCGCCGTGCCCGCCACCGACGCCGACGCCATGGCGGACGCGTTCGTGAAACTGTGGCGCGATCCCAGCCACCGCGCCGCGGTCGCCGCGGGCGGGCCCGCGCGCGCACAGGACTACGCGTTCCCGCGCTGGGCCGGGCGCATCTTCGAGCTCTATCGCGAGCTGCTGGCACTCGGGGAGCGTCCATGAGCCTGCTCGACGCGCTTCGGCGCCCGTACCGATTCGTCGAGATCTATCACCGCTTCGGCGAGCGGCCGTTCCGGCTGCTCGACGTGGGCGCGGGCAATCACTCGGCGTCGGTCGCCAAGCGCTGGTTCCCACACTGCCACTACGCCGGCATCGATCGCGACCGGAACTACCACAACGACGCGGCCGACTTTGCCGCGATGGACGAGTTCTTCGAGCTCGACCTCACGCAGCTGGACTTCGCGCAGATTCCCGATGGGAGCTACGACGTGCTGTTGCTCGCGCACGTGATCGAGCACCTGCCGAACGGGGACGAAGTGCTGCGCGCTCTGGTGCCCAAGCTCAAGCCCGGCGGCTTGATCTACGTGGAGTTCCCCGGGCCGCAGAGCCTGAAGCTCCCGTCCAAGAAGGGCACGCTCAACTTCCACGACGACGACACGCACGTGCGTGTATTCGACGCCAAGGAGGTGGCCGGCATCCTGCGCGGCTGCGGGCTCGACATCGTGAAGGCCGGGACGCGGCGGGACCTGCGCGGCATCCTGCTCATGCCGGTCTTCGCCCTGAGAGCAAAGCAGAAGCATGGCTACGTCCCAGGTGGCGTGTTCTGGGACCTGTTCGGCTTCGCCGACCAGGTGCTTGCGGTGCGGCCCGGCGCCGGCCGCGGCTCAGGCGCCTGAGGGCGCTGCGCTCGCCGCCCGCTCGGTGTCCCGCGCGGGTGCGCGCACCGGCGCGCTCGCACTCGCCACGGTCGCGTAGGCCAGCGTGCCGCACAACAACCAGTAGAACAGCATCTGGTAGTGGGCACCCTGCAGCGTGGGCTCCACCAGCGTGTGCAGGTTCGCGACCACGAGCGTGACCAGCAGCGTATGCGCCTGCTCGCGACCCGGCTCATCCGCGCGCAGCCGCCAGCAGTGGCGTGCAATGGTCACCATCACGACGGCCCAGAGCAGCAGGCCCGGAATTCCGAGATCGCCACCGATCAGCAGCCAGAAGTTGTGCGGGTCGATACCCTGCAGCTTGTCGGCGTTCCCGAAGCCCTGCCACAGTCCCATGCCCCAGGGCAGGTGATCGAGCAGTCGCCGCCAGCCCTCGCGGAAGTACCACAGGCGGATCGTCATGCTGCCCAGCTCGCGCAGATTCTCGAAGCGCGACAGGAGTCCGTAGCCCAGCGGGCTCATGAGCAGCGCGGTGAGCACCCCGGCGAAGCCGAGTCCGGTCCACAGCCGGTGGCGGCCTGCGGCACGCAACAACTGCACGAGTGTGGCGACGATGAACAGCACCGTCGCCGCGCGTGAGGCGACGATGAACTGCACCGTCGTCACCAGCGCGAACGCGGCCCACGCGAACTGGCGCTCCGGCGAGCGGCCGCGTAACGCCAGGCTGAGCAGGCTCGGTGCGAAGAGCAGCAGGAGTGTCGCAACGTAGTTGGCGGTGCCCCAGCCGAGGTTCGTGACCTCGGGTCGCCTCAGGAGTGCCTGCTCCGAGGACAGGCCCGAGCTGAGCGCCCGCGTCACCGCCGCCATCGCCAGTGCGGTCGAACCGGCGATGAGCCCGGCGTCGAACCAGCGGCGCGACGCGATCGCGGGCAGCCGGGTCGCGACCCACAGGGTGCACAGGCCCATCAGCAACCGCCGCGCTCCGATGGCGTACCAGCGCATGTCCTCGCTCCAGAATCCCGAGAATAGCGCCCAGCCCGTCCATGCCATCACGGCCACCTCGATGCCGCTCAGGTGAAGCATCCATCGCGCGCGTGTGCGCCAGCCGTGCAGCGCCAGGAGCGCGGCCAGTAACACCAGCGTCACCTCCCACGCGAACGTGAACAGGAACATGGGGGAGGGCAGCAACGCCGGCACGAGTCCGACCATGGCCTGGGGGAACAGCACCAGCAGCCCAGCTCCGCTCGAGGCCAGGACCCCCAGCGCGAGCAGCAGGCCCGCCAACCCGAACAGCCCGGGGGCGGACGGCAGGCACACCAGCGTGGTGGTGGCGGCTGCGATGGCCGCGGCGGCGAGCGCAAGTCGCGAAGGCCGCATGCGCCCGGCCGGCAAGGAGGACATGGCGGCGATACTAGCCCGGCCACGGCCGTGCCGCATGAGCGCGAGCCCGGATCGGGTATCCATGCACCGCGCCCGGTTTGCCCGGGCGTCGTTCCTGCCGGTTCAAGCGACGGCCTGCTTTCGACAGCCCCCAGGGCATGCCCTAGATTCGGCGAGGCAGCAGAATCGCAGCCCCCTGTGAGACATCCGGTCTGTGCTCGCGGATGGCCTAGGGGACGGGGGATCGCACCGAGCTTCCGAGTCAGGGAGACCACGATCATGAAGGTCGCCATTCTCGCGGGTGGTCTGGGGAGCAGGCTCCAGGAGGAGACCACCGTCCGGCCCAAGCCGATGGTGGAGATCGGCGGCAAGCCGATTCTCTGGCACATCCTCAACCTCTACTCGGCGTACGGCTTCAACGAGTTCGTGGTCGCACTCGGCTACAAGGGCGAGGCCGTGAAGGACTACTTCCTCAACTTCTACGCGTTGAACAATGACCTCACGGTGGATCTCAACTCCGGTGCTGCGCATGTGCACCGCGGGAACGAGCCGAACTGGAAGGTCCACCTTGTGGACACCGGGGCCTCGACTCAGACGGGCGGACGGGTCAAGCGGTTGCGCAGCCATCTCGAAGACGGCACGTTCATGCTGACCTACGGCGATGGCGTCGCCGACCTGGATATCCGCAAGCTCGTCGAGTTCCACCGGTCGCACGGCAAGCTCGCCACGGTGACCGCCGTGCGCCCGCCATCGCGCTTCGGCAGCTTCATTCTCGAGGGCAATCGGATCACGAAGTTCGAGGAGAAGCCTCAGACCGGTGAGGGCTGGATCAACGGCGGGTTCTTCGTTCTCGAGCCCGGCGTGTTCGATCTCATCGAGGGTGACGACACGCTGTGGGAGCGGGGCCCGATGGAGAAGCTCGCTGCCGCCGGTGAACTGATGGCCTACCGGCACGAGGGTTTCTGGCAAGCGATGGACACGTTGCGCGAGCGCCGTGTGCTCGAAGACCTGTGGTCCTCCGGAAAGCCGCCCTGGAAGGTCTGGTAGCGTGAAATCGGCAGACTTCGCCGTGGTCGGAGCCGGGGTGATGGGAGTGAACATCGCCTGCGAGCTACGGCGGCGTCATCCGAGCGCCAGTGTGCGGCTGCTGGAGAAGGAAGCGTTGCCGGGACTGCACGCGAGCGGTCGGAACAGTGGCGTGCTCCACGCGGGCTTCTACTACACGGCGGACAGCCTCAAGGCACGGTTCACACGCACTGGCAACCGCCTCATGCAGGAGTACTGCGAAGAGAAACGCCTCCGCGTGAATCGCTGCGGCAAGCTCGTGGTCACCCGTGACGAATCGGAATTGCCGGTGCTGGCCGAACTGTTGCGTCGCGGCCAGGCGAACGGAGTGCCGCTGGAGGAGATCGGCGAGGCCGAGGCCAGGGCGATCGAGCCGCGCGTGAGGACGTTCCAGAGGGCACTGTTCTCGCCCAGCACGGCAACGGTCGAGCCCGCGGACGTGATGCGATGTCTCGTCGAAGACGCGCGGCACCTCGGCGTGGAGCTCGTGCTCGGCTGCGCCTATCGGGGCCGTCGCGGTCGCTTGGTGCGCACGAGCCAGGGTGAGTTCGAGTGCGGCTACCTCGTGAACGCGGCCGGACTGCACGCGGATACGATCGCCCGTGATCACGGGTTCTCGGAGCGCTACCGGATCCTGCCCTTCAAGGGGCTCTACCTCTATTCCAGCGAGCCGCCAGGCGCGTTCCGCACGAACATCTATCCCGTGCCGAACCTATGTAATCCCTTCCTCGGTGTGCACTTCACGGTGACGACCGACGGGCACGCCAAGATCGGCCCGACGGCCATTCCGTGCCTGTGGCGCGAGCAGTACGGCTGGGCTTCGAACTTCCGCCTGTCCGAGTTCGGGCAGGTGCTCGGCTCAAGTCTGGGGCTGGCGCTGCGCGCCGGTTTCGACTTTCGTGGCCTCGCGCTGGAGGAGGTCCGCAAATACCACCGTCCGCACATGGTGGCGCAAGCCGCGAGGCTTGCCGACGGCATTCGCGTCGAGCAATATACGCGCTGGGGCCGGCCGGGGATCCGCGCGCAACTCGTGGACGTGAAGCTGCGGACCTTGGTCCAGGACTTCTGCATCGAGGGTGACGACCGTTCGCTGCACATCCTGAACGCCGTCTCGCCCGGTTGGACCTGCTCGATCCCGTTCAGCCGGTTCGTTTGCGATCAGGTGGAAGGGTGGCTCCAGCGCGATGCGCCGGTGCCCGAACGGCCGTCCACGCTCGAGAACGCCTGCTGACGACGAGCACCCGAACGCCTTCACGGGAGAAGAGGCCGAGCGCCATGCGTGTACTGGTCACGGGCAACCTGGGCTATGTCGGCACCGTCATGACGCCCCTGCTGCGAGGCGAGGGCCACGAGGTCTGGGGCCTCGACACGGGCTACTTCGCGGACTGCCTGTTGGGAGCCTTGGGCGACACCGGGCTCGCCCGGCAGATCGTGCGGGATATCCGCGACGTGGAGCCCGCGGACCTCTCCGGCGTGGACGCGGTGGTGCACCTCGCCGGTCTGTCGAACGACCCGACCGGCGAGCTGAACCCGAGCCTCACCGAGGAGATCAACCTCGAGGCGACCGTTCGACTGGCCGAGGTGGCCAAGCGGGCGGGCGTGACACGCTTCCTGTTCGCCTCGTCGTGCAGCATCTACGGGCAGGGAGGCGGCGAGGCGCTCACCGAAACGGCCTCGTTCCAACCGCTCACCGCATACGCGCGCTCCAAAGTGGGGGCCGAGGCCGCACTCCACCGCATGGCGGATGCCTCGTTCTCGCCCGTCTACCTGCGCAATGCCACGGCGTACGGGTTCTCGCCGCGGCTGCGCTTCGATATCGTCGTCAACAACCTCACCGGCTGGGCGATGACGACCGGCGAGGTGAAGCTGCTGAGTGATGGTCGCGCCTGGCGCCCGCTCGTTCACGTTGAAGACATGTCGCGGGCCTTCGCCGCGGTGCTCCGCGCTCCGCGCGAGCGCCTGCACGACACCGCGCTCAACGTGGGGCGCGAAGAGGACAACTTCCAGGTCCGCTCGATCGCCGAGGCGGTCGCCGGCATCGTGCCGGACTGCCGCGTGACGTTCGCCGACGGCGTGTCCTCCGACAGCCGCAACTACAATGTCAGCTTTGCCCGGATTCGCGAACGACTCCCCGAGTTCCAGCCGCGTTGGGACGTGACCAATGGCATCCGCCAGCTGCACGAGGCATTCCGCGTGCACGGGCTGACGTACGAGCAGTTCGCCGGCAAGGACTTCACGCGCCTCAGGCAGCTCCAGCACCTGCTCGATCAGGACGAGGTCCGCGACGACCTGACTTGGAAGCGGGTGGTGCGGGCGTGATCTTCACGGAACTGCCGCTCGCCGGGGCGTACGTGATCGACCTCGAGCCCCGGAGCGACGAGCGCGGGTTCTTCGCGCGCGGCTTTTGCGCGAACGAGTTCGCGCAGCACGGCCTCATGTCCGGCATCGTGCAGGCGAACCTGTCGCAGAATGTCCGCAAGGGGACCGTGCGCGGCATGCACTACCAGCAGGCCCCGCACGCCGAGGTCAAGATGGTGCGCTGCGTGAACGGCGGGATCTACGACGCCATCATCGACATTCGCCCCGGGTCCCCGACCTACCTCCAGTGGACGAGCGTCGAGTTGACGCGCGAGAACCACCGCATGCTCTACGTGCCCGAGGGCTTCGCGCACGGCTACCAGGCGCTGGCTGACGACAGCGAGGTGCTCTACCTGGTGACCGCTTTCTATGCACCGGCGCACGAGGCTGCCATCCGCTGGAATGACCCACTGTTCGGGATTCCGTGGCCGCTCACCGACGTGTCGCTCTCGCCCAAGGATGCGGTGCATCCGGACTTCCAGCCTTGAGAGTGCTGCTCACGGGCGCCAATGGGTTCGTCGGCGCCCAGGTCGCGCGCTCGCTCCTGGGACTCGGTCATGAGGTGCGCGCGACAGTGCGGGCCGGCGGTGCGATGGACGCCGTGGCGGACCTCGAGGACCGCATCGAGTGGGTGACGACGGACCTGTTCGACGCCGCTCCGGACGAACTGGCATCCCTCGCACGCGGCACCGACCTCTGTGTCCACGCGGCGTGGTTCGCCGTGCCCGGACAGTACCTCGCCTCACCGGAGAACCTGCGCTGCGTCTCGGGTAGTCTGCGTCTGCTGGAGTCGCTCGCGAACCAGGGCTGCCGTCGCGCGGTGTTCGTGGGGTCCTGCTTCGAGTACGGGTTCGACGAGAAGCTCCTCGTCGAGACAAGCCCTGTGAACCCTCAGAGTCTCTATGCGGCTTCCAAGCTCGCGACCTGCTTCATGGGCGAGCAACTGGCCCGCCTTCGGGGCATCGAATTCGCATGGGCCCGGCTGTTCTACCTCTACGGCCCGTTCGAGGACCGCCGTCGGCTCGTGCCCGCTGTGGTCGGTTCGCTGTTGCGCGGTGAACCCGTGGACGTCACCCGGGGTGCGCAGGTGCGAGACTTCCTGCACGTGGCCGACGTGGGCGCGGCGCTGGCGGGCATCGCGCTCAGCGACTTGACCGGTGTGGTGAACGTGGGCTCGGGGCAGCCAGTGACCGTGCGGCAGGTCGTGTCCACGATCGAATCTCTTGTGGGCCACGAGGGCCTCGTGCGATATGGCGCCCGGCCCGACAACCCCACCGATCCACCGTTCGTGTGTGCCGACAACCGCAGGCTCGTCCAAGGCACGGGGTGGTCGCCCCGGTTCGACCTCGAGAGCGGATTGCGCCAGACGATCGAATGGTCGAGGGCGCGCGCCACGTCCCCCACGACCTGATGACGCCGTCCCCGCGGCCGCTCCGTATCGGCTACTCGACACTGCGCGACGACCCCAGCGGTCCCGGGGATCGCCGTCGGTTCCTGTCGTACGCAACGCGCCGAGGGCTCGCCTACGAGGTCGCCCGCCCTAGTGAACATTACGACGTCGTGGTCTCGAGCATGGGTGGCGACCTGAGCGTGTGGAGCGGTCTGCCAAGGACCACGAAGTTCGTTCTCGACATGGTGGACTCCTACCTCGCGGAGCCGGGCGTGCATCTGCGGGCCGCCTTCCGGGGCCTGTTCAAGTACGCGTTCGGGCACACACGCCGGCTGCATCTCGACTACCGGCGGCTGATCGAGGCGAGTTGCCGCCGCGCGGACGCGGTGATCTGCACGACCGAGGAGCAGCGGCGGAGCATCCTCGAGTTCTGTCCCAACGTGCACGTCATCCTCGACTTCCAGTCCGAGGTCGCGCGCCGGGTGAAGCGCGACTATGCCCGCGGTGAGGAGTTCCACCTCGTCTGGGAGGGACTGGGCCAAAACGTGCTGACGTTTCGTGAGTTCGCGAGCGTGTTCCGTCAGCTCTCGGCGCGGCACCGAGTCGCACTCCATCTGGTCACCGACCTCTCGTACCCGCGTGGCTCCACCTCCTATTGGATGCGACCGACCAGGGATCTGGTCCGCCATCTGTTCGGGAACGACCGGGTCTACCTCCACGAGTGGAACGCGGACCTGCTGTCGGTCGTGTGCACCGCATGCGACATGGCGGTGGTCCCCATCCCGCTGGACGCACCATTCATGCGCGGGAAACCCGAGAACAAGCTGGTGTTGTTCTGGAGGATGGCCCTCCCCGTGGTGACGTCGGCCACGCCGGCCTACGAGCGGGCCATGCAAGGCGCAGGCCTGGCAATGACCTGCCGCACCCCGAAGGAGTGGGTGGCGATGCTCGAGCGCTACATGGACGACGAGGCCGCGCGGGCCGAAGCGGGTCAGCGCGGGCTGGCCTACGCCGGCGAGGTGTACAGCGAGGCCAGTCTGGTCAGAAAGTGGGACGAGGTGTTTGATTCCATCTTCCGGTCCTGAGATCGCAGGTCCGCGCTAATCCCAGGCGGCAGCATGGACACTCTCGGGCGCGGTTCACTAGACTGGCACGGCCCGTGGCGCGCGTCGCGCCGGCCGTCCCGCTCCAAGGCGGGTGTCGGTGCGAACCCTATCCCCCGAAGGAGCTTGAGCGCGTTTGGACCTCGCCTACGACCTGCGCTACGCGACCGACCATTTCCCGGGTATCGGGACGCATGCCCGAGCACTCGCCGCGGCGCTGCTCGACCGCGAGGGCTTCGCATCGGTCACACTGCTGTGGGACCCGAGGGCGCGCAACACTCGCTTCGACTTCGAGCCACTCCGCCGTCATGCTCGCGTGCGCTGGCTCGACGTGGATGTCCCGGCGATGGGGCCGCACACCGCGCGCGAGACTGGCCGGCTCCTGAATCGCCTCCGCGCCGACGCGTTCCTGAGCCCGTTCTGGTTGCGGCCCGAAGGGACGGACGTGCCTTGCGTGCTGACGTTGCACGACGTGCTGCCGCTGGCGAGGCCCCGCACGATGAGCTGGCCGCGACGCATGGCCTACCGCTGGGCCATGGGGCGGGCTGCGGGTGCCGCGGCCGTGCTCACGAGCAGCCGCTTCAGTCGCGACGAGATCCTGCGCCTGACACCCATCCCGGCCGAGCGCCTGCACGTGCTGCCGCTCGGGGTCAGTGCCGCAGAGACCACACCTGTGCGCCCGGCCGGCCTGCCCGACGGCCGCTTCGCACTCACGGTGGCTGCGAACCGCCCGCACAAGGGGCTCGCCACACTCGCCACCGTGTGGCGCGAGTTCTCGGAGCACGCCCCGATGTCGTGGGTGGTGGCGGGCGCTGACTCACCCGGAGCCGGCTCGTTCGCCGAGATGGCTCGCGGCTTGCCGGCGGTGCATGCGCTCGGCCAGGTGCCGCCGGAGGGGCTCGAGTGGCTCTATCGCCACGCCACGCTCGTGCTCCTGCCGTCGCACTACGAAGGCTTCGGCTTGCCCATGCTCGAGGCGGCCGTGCGTGGTGCCGCCATCGTGGCATCGGACATCCCGGCGCTTCGCGAGACGGGCGAGGGCGTTGCGCGGTTCGTGCCGGCCGGGGACGCTGGCGAATGGGCGCGCGCCATACGCGAGCTGGCGGCCGACGAACCGGCTCGGCTTCGGCTGGCGGCTGCCGGCCCCGCGCGTGCGGCGGAATACGACTACTCGCGTTGTGCCGCGCGCGTCGAGGAACTCCTGCTGGAGACAGTCTCCGGAGCGCGCTCATGAGGATCGTCCACGTCTACAAGGACTACCACCCGCCCGTCCGCGGCGGCATCGAGCAGACCATCGAACGCATGGCGCGCTGGCAGGTCGCAGCCGGGCACGACGTCACCGTGCTGGTCTCCGCCAGCGGCCAGAACACGAGCCGGACCGAGGTCATCGACGGCGTGCGCGTGGTGCGCGTGGCCGAACTGGCCCGCGCGCTCTCCTCACCGCTCTGCCCCGGGTTCCCGGGTGCACTCGCGGCCGAGCGCGCGGACCTGTGGCATCTGCACAGTCCGAACCCACTCGGCGAAGTGAGCTGGCGATGGGTGTTGCCTGCGGGTGCGATGCTCATCACGCACCACTGCGACCTGTCGCGCCAGCGCGCGCTGCTGCCACTCTATGCGCCGTTCGTGCGAGCGCTGTTCCATCGCGCCGACGGGCTGCACGCCACGTCGCAGCAGGCGCTCGAGCGGCAGGACTCGCTGGTGTGGCCGTTCCGCAGCCGGTTCCGCGTCGTGCCATTGGGCATCGACGCCGGTCCGCTGTTCGAGCTCAGGCGATCCCGACCCGGTGCTCAAGCGCTGCGCGAGCGCTATGGCGACACGTTCGTGCTGTTCGTCGGCCGGTTGCGCCACTACAAGGGACTCGATGTGCTGCTCGATGCGATGCCTGGCGTCACGGCACCCCTGGTGATCGTCGGCGACGGCCCCATGGGAGACTCACTGCGTGCCCGGTCGCAGCGCCTCGGCCTGAACGGCCGCGTCCATTTCGCGGGTTCGGTCAGCGACGAAGTGCTGCACGACCATCTGGCGGCGGCCGCGGTCGGGATACTGCCCTCGAGCGGCCCCGCCGAGGCGTTCGGGCTGGCGCTCGTGGAGTGCATGGCGGCGGCGTGCCGGTCGGGGTGAGCTGGGTCCACTGCGGGGTGCCGGTGAGAGAGAGCGACCAGGTCTGGTTCGTCCAGCCGGCGCCCGTGTATCCGCCGAACATGACCATGCGCTGGCCGACCGGATCGTAGACCGAGGCG
>CAZADU010000042.1:0-8260 GCA_964483945.1 uncultured bacterium | reverse complement strand
GGCGTCTCGGACGCCGTGAGGAACCGCTTCGTGGCGCGACCGGGTTCCCGAGATGGGGTCGGGGCGGCCATCACCCTGCGCCGTGGGACTGATGGGCACAGCGCAAGGGCGCGGAGCCGGAAGTGTGAAGCGAGGCGTACTACAGCGGCAGGTTCCCGTGCTTCTTCCGTGGCTGCTCCTGGCGCTTGTTCCGCAACATCTCCAGCGCCGCGATGAGCCTGGGCCGCGTCTCGGTGGGCTCGATGACGTCGTCCAGGTAGCCGAGCTCCGCCGCCACCCAAGGGGACGCGAACTTGTCGTTGTACTCGGCGACCAGCCGCTTGCGCTCGGCCACGGGGTCCTTCGCCTTCGCGAGTTCCTCGCGGTAGAGGATGTTCACGGCACCATCGGCGCCCATCACGGCCATCTCGGCCGAGGGCCACGCCACGTTGTAGTCGCCGCGGATGTGCTTGCTCGACATGACGTCGTACGCACCGCCGTAGGCCTTGCGCACCACCACGGTCAGCTTGGGCACGGTGGCTTCGCAGTACGCATACAGCAGCTTGGCCCCGTGGCGGATGATGCCGCCCCACTCCTGGCGCGTGCCGGGTAGGAACCCGGGCACGTCCTCGAACGTCACGAGCGGGATCTGGAACGCATCGCAGAAGCGCACGAACCGCGCGGCCTTCGTACTGGAGTCGATGTCGAGTACGCCGGCCAGCACGCGTGGCTGGTTGCCCACCACTCCCACAGGGCGGCCGTTCAGTCTCGCGAAGCCCACGATGATGTTGCCGGCGAAGTGCTCGTGCACTTCGAAGAAGTCGCCCTCGTCCACGATCATGCGCACGAGTTCCTTCATGTCGTAGGGCTTGTCGGCCGACTCGGGCACGATGGTGGAGAGCTTGGGGTCGCGGCGATCCACAGGGTCGGTGCACTCGCGCCGGGGCGGGTCCTCGGTCCAGTTGCCGGGCATGAACGACAACAGGCGCTTCACGTGCCGCACGGCGTCGGCATCGTCACGAGCGGCAAAGTGCGCCACGCCACTCTTCGAGTTGTGCGTCATCGCTCCGCCCAACTCTTCCATGGTCACGTCTTCGGACGTCACAGCCTTGATGACCTCGGGGCCGGTCACGAACATGTGGCTCGTGCCCTCGACCATGATGGTGAAGTCGGTGATGGCGGGGGAGTACACCGCCCCGCCGGCGCACGGGCCCATGACGGCGGAGATCTGCGGCACCACGCCCGAGGCGAGCGTGTTGCGCAGGAACACGTCGGCGTAAGCACCGAGTGAGAGCACGCCCTCTTGGATGCGCGCCCCGCCCGAATCATTCAGGCCCACCACGGGCGCGCCGTTCTCCATGGCGAGGTCCATGATGGCGCAGATCTTCTTGGCGTTCGCCTCGCTCATCGTGCCGCCGAACACGGTGAAGTCCTGCGCGAACGCGTAGGCGAGCCGTCCGTCGATGTGGCCCCAGCCGGCCACGACGCCGTCGCCGGTGATGCGCTTGTCGGCCATGCCGAAGTCGGTGCCGCGATGCGTCACGAACGTGCCGATCTCGACAAACGTGCCCGCGTCATAGAGCAGCTCGAGGCGCTCGCGTGCGGTGAGACGTCCCTTCGCGTGGATCTTGGCCACGCGTTCGGGCCCGCCTCCGGCCAAGGCCTCCTCACGCCGACGCTTCAGCTGAGCAAATCGCTGCTCGCGGTTCACGGTCGCCTCCTGATATTGTGGTGATAGGTCGGGGGAGCCTAGGAACCCACCCCGGCCCGGTCAAGCCCCGGCCTTACGCCCAAGCCCTTGCGCCTGCGGTCGTTCGCTCCATTGGAGGCCCGGCATGAACCTGCTCCAGCTTCAGTTCCCATGGCTCCCGCCGCCGGCGGGGGCGATGCCGGCGCTGGTCTGGGTCATTGCGTTCTGCACGGCCGTGGACTTCGTGAAGCTCCTGGTCGAGCTGCTGGGGCGCGCCGAGGACCGGCGGTTCAAGTCGGATCCCGCCGAGGTCACGGCCGTCATCGCGTCCAAGAATGGCGCCGAGATGCTGCCGGCCACGATCGAAGAGCTGAGTGTGCAGGTCCCGCCCGAGCGCGTCATCGTGGTGGACGACGGCAGCTCAGACGACACGGCCAAGGTGGCACGCGCGCTGGGTTGCCGCGTGTACCGGTTCCAGCGCTCCAAGGGGAAGGCGTCCGCGATCAACTTCGCGGTGTTCCGTGTCAGCACGCCGTACACGCTGCTCTTGGACGACGACACGCGCATGGGCAACGCGCGCATCCCCACGCAACTGCTGTCCGAGGGCGCGTGCGACGCGGTGGCGTTCCACGTGCTGCCCGACCGGCGCAGCCGCAATGGCGCGCGCGGGAATAACTTCCTGGGCCACGTGCAGCGCTACGAGTACGGCAAGTCCATGGAGATCGGGAAGCGGTTCCACGACGTGGCGCAGTCGGTGAGCTGTGTCTCGGGTGCGGCGGGCCTGTTTCGCACCAGGGACCTGAACGCGCTTCACCACGAGCACACCACTGTGTTCCAGGGCGAGGACCTGCAGCGCACGATCATCCACCTGCTGCACGGCAAGCGCATCGTGTTCGCGAACGAGCCGGTGTGGACCGTGGCCCCATGGACATGGAAGCAGTGGTTACGGCAGCGGCTGCTCGGCTGGTACCCGGGGTTCTACCACCAGTTCGTGAACATGGTGCGGCTCATGGTGGCGCCGGGTCACGGCTGGCGACTCCGCTACGAGATGGCGTACAACACGTACACCGTGCTCTCCGACCCATTCAAGGTGTGGTCGTTCTTCGTGCTGGCCCTCACGCCCGGCCTGCGTCCGTGGCTGCTGGTGATCTACAGCCTGTACCTGGCGTTCGAGCTCTACTCGTGGTGGGTGGTGCGCATCCCGGGTTCTCGCCATCGAGCGCCCATCGCCGTGCTGTTCTTCTATCCTCTCTACGGTGCGCTCAACACGATGCTGCGCGCTGCGAGCCTGTTTGTGTGGCTCTACATGCGCTTCGTCTCGGGAGCCATGCGCCCGCGCAAGGACGAGCGCGACCGGGTGACCGCGTGAGGGGGGCGAACCTGCTCCGGCGAGCGTCGTTCGCAGCCCTGCTCGGGCTGACGACCGCGTTGCTCGTGCTGGCCACCGCGCCGGCGCATGCGGCCACAGCCGGGCGTCTCGGCGCGCAGTTCCGCTATTGGGCGTTCGACGACGGCAACGACAACCGAAACCCGCTTGTCTACTGGGTGGCGCGCCACTACCACGCGCAGCTCGAAGTGTGGGACTACGAAGAGGGTGAGGACCAGTTCCGTCCCGAGCTGGGCGTGCACTTGTTCGATAGTCGCCGATCGGCCTACAGCGCGCAGTGGCGGCACGAGAAGGGGCTCGAGCGCTACACGCTCAGCACCGAGCAGGTGCTGTCGGACCACGTGGTGGGCAAGGTGGCGGGCAGCGCGCTGGTGGCGGCCGACAGCACCGACTTCATGTGGCAGGCCGGGTTTGACTACTACTGGCACTCGTGGAGCTTCGCGAGCATCGACGTGATCCGCGACCCGCGCGGCGACGACCTGTGGGTGTTCCCGCTTCGCGCGCGCATCGCCGACGAGGACAACGACTGGGTGCAGTTCACGGTCGCACCCGCCTCCCAGCGCACCGTCGGCTGGGCGGTGGACATGAAGTACCGCTGGCTCCGCTTCGGCGTCGAGCAGAACAGCCGCTACGACTTCAGCACGCGCGACAACATCGTATTCACGGTGGGCGCCGAGATGTTCCTGCCGAAGCCGAAGGAGTAGCGCCCCGGCCGTCGGCGGGGGGCGTATCGCGAGATCGTGGCCGTGATCGGACGCCCGCCACGGCAGCGACCGGACTCCTGCGAGTCCGGGTTCGCGACCGGACCCCGTGCGAATCCGGGTCCCGACCCGACCCGCTCATCACGCTCCCGACCGCGCTGGTGGCGGCTCGAAGGCATGGCGACCCCGTCTGGGACGGTTGGCGTGATAACTTGCAGGGGCGCATTCCCGAATCCACCCTCTCAAGGAGGCCCGCGATGCCAGCCAATCGCGCATTGAACGTCCGACAGGGTCAGGTCCTGCTCATGGTCGGCACCATGAAGGGCATGTTCCTGTTCGCCTCGGGCGCTCGTCGCGACAGCTGGGAGATGGGCGGTCCGCACTTCGCCGGCTCGCCGGTCTACTCGCTCGCGCACGACGGTAGCCACGGGCACCGCATCTTCTCGAGCGTGGACAACCCGTTCTTCGGCACCACGCTGCGCTGGAGCGACGATCTCGGCAAGACTTGGTCGGACGGCACGTCGAGCGTGATCAAGTTCCCGGCGGAGACGGGGGTGTCACTCAAGCGCATCTGGCAGCTCGCTCCCGCGGGCCGCAACGGCACCATGTATGCCGGCGTGGAGCCCACGTCACTGTTCGTCTCGCACGACCGTGGCGAGCACTGGGAGCTGGTGCGCGGGTTGTTCGACCACCCGCACCGCGCCAAGTGGGAACCGGGCAATGGCGGCCAGTGCCTGCACACGGTGCTCCCGCACCCGAAGAACCCCAACAGCATCGTGGTCGCGATGAGCACGGGCGGCATCTACCGCACGTCCGATGGCGGCAAGACCTGGCAGCCGCGCAACGTCGGTGTGCGCGCCGAGTTCCAGCCCAACAAATATCCTGAATACGGCCAGTGCGTGCACAAGGTGGTGCGCCACCCCGCGCGGCCGGACACGTTGTTCCTGCAGAACCACTGGGGGCTCTACCGCACGGACGACGGTGGAGACAGTTGGCGCGACATCGCGAACGGCATCGTGAGTGACTTCGGCTTCACCATGGCGATCCATCCTCACGACCCCGACGTGGTCTACATCGTGCCGTTGGAATCCGACATGTACCGCTGTACGCCGGAGGGCAAGATGCGCGTGTTCCGCACGCTCGACGGCGGCAAGTCGTGGAAGCCGCTCACCAACGGGTTGCCGCAGAAGAACGCGCACGAGACCGTGCTGCGCGACGCCCTTGGCGTGGACCAGCTGAACCCCGCCGGCGTTTACGTGGGCACGCGCAGCGGCAAGGTGTACGCCTCGCCGGATAGCGGCATGTCGTGGTCGCTGGTGGCGGACGGACTACCGCCGGTGCTGGTCGTGCGCGCCGCGGTGATCGGCGACCCGGCCAAGATCAACGTGCCGGGAGCCAAGCGCGCGAAGGGCGCAGTGCGTCCGCCAGTCAAGAAAGCTGTACGCAAGGCGGCGGGCCGACCGACCACGGCGACGGCGAGCAAGCCAGTCAAGAAGGCGGCCAAGCCGGCGTTGGCGAAACCGGCGGGCAAGGCCGTGACCGTTAGCCCTCGCACGCCGGTGGCGCGCAAGCTGGCCAAGCCGAGCGCGCGCTAGTCCGGCCCGCGTCGCGTTCTCCCTCACACGGCTTTCACACTCGAGCCGCATCCCCCGCTGCCCCGAGGCCATCGATGAGCGAGCCCAGCATCACCGAACGCATCCAGACCGAGATGATCAAGGCCATGAAGGAGAAGAACGCCGACACGCTCTCCACCGTGCGCATGTTGAAGGCGGCGCTGATGGAGGCCAAGACGGCCAAGTCCAAAGACGCGACGCTGTCGCGCGAAGAGGAGATCGAGATCCTCCAGCGCTACGTGAAGAAGCGGCGCGAGACCATCGAGACCAACCTCAAGGTCGGCCGCCAGGACCTGAACCCAGCCGAGGAGCGCGAGATCGTGGTCACGCAGGGCTTCCTGCCGGCGCTGCTATCGGAAGAAAAGCTCGCCGAGATCGTGAAGGCGGCCGTCGCCAGCACGGGTGCGGCGGGCCCCAAGGACATGGGCAAGGTGATCGGCGCGGTCATGGCGCAGGTGAAGGGCCAGGCCGAGGGCGGCACGGTCTCGAAGATGGTGAAAGCAGCGCTCGGCGGCTGAGCCGCACACCGCGACAAAGTCACCGTTCGGAGATGCCCGCTCTCCCGTATCGTTCGTCGGTACGGCAGGATGACCGGAATGAGCAACGCAAGAGCGCCCGGAGCCGCGAGGCCCCGGGCGCTCTTGTGACTGGCGTCAGGTGCTCAGCAGTCTTCTTCGCCCGGAGCCAGGTACTTGCTCAAGGCCTTCCGGCACTCCTTCTGCCCGTCGGTCTTGGGATAGAGCTTGTTGTTCTGGACCGTGCCGTCCGCGCGAAGTGTGGCGACCGTGGCTGGTGCGGCCGGGTGGCCCAGCGACAGGCGGATCATCCAGCGGCCTTCCTTGGGCCACGCGCGCGTGAACCGGTACACGCCGAGCTCGTCCGTGGGCTTCAACCTGAGCAACACGGTCCGGGGCTTTCCGTCCACGACGCCCTCTGCGAGCGCCCACGGCTCGAGCACGGTGTTCACGTCGCACGAGAAGGTGCGCGCCGTGTACGTGACGCCGTCGTCGGCAGGGCCTTCGATGCGGGCGTGCAGGCCGCCCGCGAACGCGGCGGGTGCGAGCGTGACAAGCAGCGCGGCCGTGGCCGAAAGCGAACGTAACGACAGCTTCATGTCGTCCTCCGAGGTCCTAGTGGGTCCCGTCCAGCCGGCGGGGCCGGCGGCGCTTCATGGAAGGAGTCGCGCGGGGGCGGGAGAGTGTTAGCAGGGGTTGTTGTGGCAAGGCCGATCTCGTTGGGGTGGGCGGGGCTGCCATGCGTGCTCCGAGCAGGGCGATCGGTTCGCTGGTGGGCGAGCCACTCGGGTCCGTCTCACGCATTTGGCCGGGATCTGGCGTGCGACACCGCCGCAACCCACCGGTCGTGTGCCCGAACAGAGCTCGAGTTACACAAAGAATTCACTGGACGCGTCTTCGCATGGACCCTGCCTGATCGCGAGAGTCTTTCATTCCGCGGCCCTCATTCGCGCTCTCGTGGTCCGTGCGGCCCGGTTTGATGCGATTTCGCGAAAGTTGCTGTCGCAATGCGATTCGTGCCACGTGAGGGCACGTACGAGCGCCGCGAAACCGCATGATAGCGTTCGTGTGCGCCCCCGAGCGCACCCGCCCCCGCGGAGCAACGCCATGCATCGTTTCCATCGGATGCACCTGTCACCCGAAGCCGCCCTGCACACCGTCGAGACGCTCGACCTGGAAGAGAAGTCCAAGCTCGCCGAGGGCGTCGCCGTTCTCGCCGTGATCGACCACCGGCGGGACTACCTGGCCGCCGGCTACTCCTGCACGCTCCACTACTGCATGGACCGCCTGCACATCTCCCAGGACAAGGCGCTCCGCCGCATCCAGGTCGCGCGCGTGGCGCTCAAGTTCCCGGAAGTGTTCGAGTACCTGGCGGATGGCCGCTTGAGCCTGGCCACTGCCTCCGTCCTGGCCCCGAGTCTCGAACCGAAGTCGGCAGCGGAGCTACTTGAGGCTGCCGCCTTCCGGACGAGGCAGGAGATCGTGCGCCTGCTGACTGAGCGGTCCCGCTCGGTCGCTGGGCGGCCCGCAGCGTCGGAAGGCGAGCCGCTTGTTCAGGACTCGTCAGGTTCATATGCCCCGGGGCATATGAACTCGCTCGCGGACCTGTGCTCGCCGTCGGCGGGCGACTCCATCGCGGCTTCACCTGCGCCGGGGCAGGTCAACAACCCGCGTCGTGGCCGAGTCACCACTACGGCGTCCGGCGGCTACGAGGTCCGGCTGTCCCTCACGGACGAAGAGCACCAGGAGCTGCGCCGAGCGCAGGACCTGCTCGGCCACGCCGAGCCGTCGGGCGACCCCGCCCTGGTTTATGCACGGGCGATGAAGCACTACCTGGCACTTCTTGAGAAACAGCGCTTAGGGGTGAAGCATCGTGTTGCGGCGGTCGTGTCCAACCACGAGCCGCAAATCGAACCTGCGTCAGGCTCACATGCACCAGCGCAAGTGGGCGAGCCGCATTGCGGCCGCAGCATTCCCAAGCGCCTTCGGCGTCTGGTGTGGGAACGCGACGGCGCTCGCTGCGCGTTCCTGGGTGCAGGGGGGCACCGTTGCGAAGCGACCCGCCGGCTCGAACTCGACCACATCACGCCCGTCGCCCAGGGTGGCGATAACTCACCCGACAACCTCCGACTGCTCTGCCGCGCCCACAACCAGTACGAGGCCGAGCGGGTGTTCGGGAAGGACCACGTCGAGCGCAAGCGCGAGTTCGAGCAGCGCGGACGGGCGCGGGCCAGGGCGGCGGCCGAAGCCAACGCGAGGCGAGCGAAGGTGGCGGCCAAGGCGGCTGCGACGAGAGCAAAGGTGAAAGCAGCGGCCCTGCAGGGCACGGGCTCATGAATAGTCCAGGCTAGCGCTTGAGCACGCCCTTCTTCGTC
>CAZADU010000041.1:0-2716 GCA_964483945.1 uncultured bacterium | reverse complement strand
CGACCTTGTTGATGAGCTTCTTCACCGCGGGCTGATCCGAGACCAGCTTGATGAAGCGCTTGTGCTTGGGCGCGGCGCGCTGGACCTGCAGCAGCTTCTGGCCCGCCTCCCACTGCTTGGCGGCGTCGGCGAACAGCTTCTCGCCCTCGGCGATGGCGTTCGCGGCCCACTGCTGCTGGGCGCGCACCACGCGTTCGACGAGCGGCTTCATCTGGTCGAAGACCTCGTCGCCGCGCTCCTCCACAGGACCCGAGATGATGAGCGGCGTTCGCGCCTCATCCACCAGCACCGAGTCCACCTCGTCTACGATGGCGTAGTGGAACCCGCGCTGGACGCGATACTCGGGCCGCGTCGCCATGTTGTCGCGCAGGTAGTCGAAGCCGAACTCGTTGTTCGTGCCGTAGGTGATGTCGCAGGCGTACTGCTCGCGCCGCTTCGAGGGCTCCATGTTCTGCTGGATGCAGCCCACGGTGAGCCCGAGGAACCTGTAGATCTCGCCCATCCACTCGCTGTCGCGGCGGGCGAGGTAATCATTGACCGTGACCAGGTGCACGCCCTGGCCGGTCAGCGCGTTCAAGTAGAGCGGCAGCGTGGCGACGAGGGTCTTGCCCTCGCCGGTGGCCATCTCGGCGATCTTGCCCTCGTGCAGCATGAGTCCGCCGATGAGCTGCACATCATAAGGAACGATCTGCCACGTGAGCGGGATGCCGCACACATCCCAGGTGCGACCGCACAGGCGCTGGCAGGCCAGCTTCACGGCGGCGAAAGCCTCCGGAAGCAGGTCGTCGAGGGTGTCGGCCCCGCTGGCCAGCCGGGCCTTGAGCTCGGCCGTCTTGGCACGCAGTCCCTCATCGGAGAGCGGTGCCCACTCCCCCGCGATGCGGTTGATCTCGTCCACAATCGGGCGGGCACGGCGCACCTCGCGCTCGTGTTTGGACCCGAACACTGTCTTGAGAAGGTTCTCCAGCATGGCGGGCAGGATAGGGCCTCATCGGGTTCTGGGCAAAAGCGCGAGCCGCGGAAGGCCGCGGATCCGTCGTGGAGCGTTCCCTCGGATGCGGCGGAGGGCGTGGCGATGCACAAGTGTTCGCAAGCTGTTGCCGCACGACGCGTAGCGTCGTGGCGCGTCGTGAAGCGTTGCGTGCGCGCTCGGGTGCGCGAGCGGATGCGCAGCCGCCGGCGCGCGTGTGCGAGGGGTGCCGCACTTCGCGGCCCGGCCCTGCGCCGCGAATGGCACGCGGCCCGATGCTGGGGAGCATCGGGCCGCGCGTGGGATCCGGGCGGTATGCTTCAGACCTTTAAGACGTGGGTCGCTTCGTTTCCTCGCGTGCTGCTGACCATTTCGAATTCCACTCGTTCGCCCTCGTGAAGCGTGCGGAACCCGCCGCTCTCGATGGCGCTGAAGTGGACGTAAATCTCGGAAGCCTCGTGCCCATCGGGGATGATGAACCCGTAACCCTTCTGATCGTTGAAATACTTGACCGTGCCATTCGCCATGGAAGTCCCTCCACCTTGCTCCTGAGGACTCGCGAACCCCGGACCCAAGGCCACCTTGCTACTGCCGCGGGCGCCGGTCAAGGGTTCCGTTCCTTGGCGGCCAGCCGCCGCTCAGGGCCCGGTCACCTGCCGTCGGCGGCCGCCGAAGCGCTCCAGCAAGACTGCGGCATCCCCGTGCGAAGGCTCGCGTTCCAGCACGGCACGCACCTCGGCGAGCGCTCGTTCACGGTCGCCACGCAGCTCCAGCGCACGCGCCAAGTGCAGGCGCGCGGCGTGGTAGTCGGGGTTCACCTCGAGGGCCGCGACCAGCGAGGCGATCCCGTCGTCCACGAACCCGGCGCGCAACTCGTGCAAGCCCACCAGGGCCGCGACATCGGCGTAACCGGACCGCTCGACCGCGCACCGGCGCAGGAGCGCGAGTCCGCCGCCCACGTCCCCGCCGAGGATCCGCTCCTCGGCATCGGCGAGCAAGCGCTCGAGTGCTTCGTCACCCGCGGCGAAGGCACGGCGGAGCAGCGGAGCCGCCTCTTCGACGGCGGATTCGCGCAGTTTCGCCAAGGCCTCATCGATCGGTGGCGTCGGGAATGCTGCCGGTGCGCCGCACAGCGAGCGAAGTGCGGAGAGCGAGTCCGCGATGTGGCCCTCGCTCGCATCCAGCAGCGCGAGTTCCACCGCGGCGGCGCGATAGCGCGGGTTGATCGCCAGCGCGTGGTCCAGCTCGCGGCGCGCTGCCGTCTTGTCGCCGAGCCTCGCGAGCAGCGTACCAAGAGCCAGGCGCAGGTCGGCCCAGTCCACCAACGACAGCGCTCGCTCGAGCGAGGAGCGCGCACGCACGAGATCGCCCGCGCGCTCGTCGGCTCGCGCCAGCATGGCGAGCGCCGTGGCCGACTCGGCGGTCGTGAGCGGGTGCGTCGGGTCGGCGAGCAGCCGGCCGAGCGCCTCGCACGCGAGTGCGACCTCGCCCGAGGCGAGCAGCGCACGAAACGGTGCGAGCAGGTCGTGCGCGGTGGGTTCTGGCTCGGACATGTCGCAGTCCCTCCGGGAGTCCGCGCGTCGCGGCGGTGGTACCGCTCTCGCCCGGCGGGCAGCTCTCGAGTGGCCGTCACGGGCGCCGGCGTTATCGGCACTTCCCCGACCTGGCTCCAGCCCGGGCTCGGTCCCTAAACTGCGCGCACACGCGCGCTGTGCTCAGGCCGCTCCGGCCAGCAGCCGCATGGTG
>CAZADU010000040.1:0-1787 GCA_964483945.1 uncultured bacterium | reverse complement strand
GGCAGAGCTGCGAACGCGGATCGGACGACTCGTGCCGTTTTCGACGAACGCCCCGAACTCGTTCAACCGAACGATTCGCCGGATCACTGGATTGGAAAAGTTCCACGCGCATCAGTTCAGGCACACGATGGCGTGTGTCTGGCTGGAGCAGGGTGGAAGCCTTGCGGCGTTACAACACGTCTTGGGTCATGCGTCGATCGTCACGACGCAGCGCTATGCCCGTCTCACCGATGACTCGGTGATGGCGGAGAAGTTGAGGATGGGACGGCAGGAGACCGCCCCGGAGACCAGAAGCCGCTAGTAATGCTGTGTAGCAACAGGTTCCGGCGCGGTACGGCAACCTTCCTAAACCGCGTGCCACTGGTTCGACTCCAGTCGGGGCCACCAAATACCAACGAGCTAGGCGACCGCATCGGGGGGGTACACAAAAGGGGTACAGGACGACCCTCTTCATTCACACGGCCCTCCTCGACCCTGCGAGCTTCAGCGCGCACGAGATTATCGGTCACGCACGCGTACCGCTGCGTGGTCTCCAAGTCGCGGCGCCCGAGGCGACCCTGTGGCGGACGGACTCATCTAAATCGTTTTCAGCGATTCTGCATCAGCCTGACGCCAACGCAGTTGATGGTCACTGACAGGCTCGAACCCGCCGATGCCGGATCGCTGGATGCGATCTAGCTCGAGAGTGCGGGGGCCGGACTGCGTGAGGATGTGCCTGGCGCACTGTCGGTCGCAATCGCGCTGAGGAAGTCCGAGCCGGCGAGCGACGGCGTGCTGGCAGTCGCCACGCGATGGCGCTTCGCGGCCGCGCGCCTGGCCATCATGAGATCAGAGCCCAGCCTGCGTTCGGCCTCGAGCTGATTGTGCTTGGCGCACAACAGCCGAATGTTCTCGGTCGTGGCTTGGCCGCCCAACGCCACCGGCTTCACGTGGTCGAACTGCAGCCCGCGGCAGGTTTCGCAGCGCCGTCCAGTGGCGCTCACGAACGTGCAGCGGCCGGCGTCGCGCTCCCAGACCTCGCGCTTCACGTGCGCGGGCATCTGGCGTGCGTTCGTGGGCTTCTGCTCGCGTCGCGCGCGCGGGCGATCGGTCGCCGCGAACTTCTGCTTTTCGAGCGTGGGCATGGCCATGTCCAGCAGCCTCTCGAACAGCGCGGCGATGTCATGGCGAGGCACCCGCTCGCCCAGCAGGTCCTGCGCCTTCTGCATCTTGACGAGAACACGCCGCGACATCGTGAACTGGACTTTGACCTGCTCAGCGTTGAGCGGGTCCACATGCGCGCGGTCGCGAAGTGGTACCTGCGGAATGGGGGGATTCGGGGCAGTCGATGGGACAGGCACACTCGCTAGCGATTGTAGATTTTTCTTACACTCGGCCGGTAGCGCTTGCATCAGCCCGTGCATGGGTGCCTGTTCAGAGGACAGCGCCGAAAAGCTCACGGGCTGGATCACGGTGGGAACCGCGGGCCGCGGGAACCGGCACGCCAGCCAGTCCAGGAGCAGGGCCTTCGTACGACCCGCGGCCGCGTCGATCAACTCGTCCGCGTTGGCGGTTCGCAGGTGCGGTGCCAGCGTGTGGATGGCGGTCATGTGAATGCGACCGTCGGCGAGGGCATCGAAGAGCGCGGGGAATTCCCGGCACTTCCGGGCGGCCCACAACCTGCGGCCGGCCGACTCTTCGGACATCTGCAGCTCGCCGAGGCAGTACTCCCACATGGAGCTGTAGCCGCACGGCGCGTACAACTCGCGCTTCTCGACGGCCGCAAGCCGGACCAGCAGCCGGGCCGT
>CAZADU010000039.1:0-1865 GCA_964483945.1 uncultured bacterium | reverse complement strand
CTCGCGGTGAGCCGGCCAAGCCGATTCTCTCCTGCTTCATGGGTGCCCACGGCGTGCCCGAGGGCATGCGCTCGCTGCAGAAGGGGCACATCCCCTCCTACCCGTTCCCCGAATCCGCGGCCATGGCGCTCGCTCGCGTGGTGCGCTACGCACGCTGGAAGGCGGCCCCCGAAGGCGTCGAGCCCGAGTTCAAGGACCTCGACGTGGACGCCGCGCGTGCGGTGGTGCAGCAGGCCGCTCGCCGTGCCTCGACGGGCGACACGACGATGCTCTCATCCGAGGAGGTGCGCTCGCTGCTCAAGGCCACGGGCCTGCCCCAGGTGAGCGAGCAGGCGTGCGTGACCGCCGGCGAAGCGGCACAGGCAGCCAAGCGCCTCGGGTTCCCGGTGGCCGTCAAGCTGGCGTCTCGCACGCTCACGCACAAGACCGACGTGGGCGGCGTCGTGCTGGGGCTTACCAGCGAGGACGAAGTGCGCCGCGCGTTCGCCGAGATCGGTCGGAGTCTCGACGAGAAGGGCGTGCGCGACCAGATGGAGGGCGTCACCGTGCAGCCCATGGTGAATGACGGTGTCGAGGTGATCGTGGGCATGTCGCAGGACCCGTCGTTCGGACCCGTGCTCATGTTCGGCCTGGGTGGCGTGTTCGTGGAAGTCCTGCGCGACGTGGCGTTCCGCGTCTGCCCGGTCACCGACCGCGACGCGCGCGAGCTGATTCGCGACGTGCGCGGGTTCCGGCTGCTCGAGGGCTGGCGCGGCTCGCCGCCGGCGGACACGCTGGCGCTCGAGCAGATCATCCTACGCTTGTCGCAGCTGGTGCAGGCGATCCCGCAGATTCAAGAGCTGGACCTGAATCCCATCAAGGTGCTGGCCGGTGGCCGGGGCTGCGTGATCGTGGATGCGCGTGTCTCGGTGAGAGGCTGACGTTGACCATGACGCCGGAACCGAACTCGCCCGCGGCGTCCGAGCCCAGCCCCCATCCGATTTCCACTCAGGTTGCCGGCTCTGAGGCGAACTCCGCCCCCCTTCCCGCCCCTGTCCCGATGTCCGCGGCCGAGCGCGACGCGTTCGAGCGGCTGCTCGGCGTCTGCCGTCGGCTGCGCGGCCCCGAGGGCTGCCCCTGGGACCGCCAGCAGACGCTGGACAGCATGACGCCCTACCTCACCGAGGAGGCGGCCGAGTCGGTGGACGCCATCGCGCACGCCGACGGCGACCACGCGGTCGAGGAGCTGGGCGACCTGATGTTCCTCGTGCTCTTCTGCCTCGAGCTGACGCGAGAGCGCTGGGGCGTGGGGCTGGCCAACGCGCTCGAGCGAGCGAGCGACAAGCTCATCCGCCGCCACCCGCACGTCTACGGCGGCACCCAGGTGGCCGACGGCGAAGCCGCGTACCGGCAGTGGCAGGAGATCAAGAAGGCCGAGAAGAAGGACGAGCCCGGGGCCTCCCTGCTCGGGGATCAGCCCAAGGGGCTGCCGGCTCTGGTGGCCGCCTACCGGCTGCAAGAGAAGGCGGCCGCGGTCGGGTTCGACTGGCCCGAAGCCGCAGGGGCGTTCGCCAAGGTGCGCGAAGAGACCGGCGAGGTGGAGCGTGCGATGCAGGGTGGCAACACCAGTCCCGAACTCGCGCGTGAACTGGGCGACCTGCTGTTCGCGGTGGTGAACCTGTCACGGAAGTTGCGCGTGGACCCCGAGCGCGAACTGCGCGCCACCATGCACCGGTTCCGCGAGCGCTTCCTGCACATCGAGCGGCGGCTCGCCGAGAACGGGCGCACACCGCTGCAGTCCGACCTCGAGGAGATGGACCGACTGTGGGACGAGGCCAAGCGCCTGCAACGCGCCTCGATCCCGACCGGATGAGAAGCATAAGCGA
>CAZADU010000038.1:0-1640 GCA_964483945.1 uncultured bacterium | reverse complement strand
ATGTCGTGGCAATTCAGGCATCCCTTGGCCTTCAGCACATCCGTGCCCGCCTGCGCCCAGACGGCACCCGCCGCCAACACTCCCGCCACCGCCAGAACCCACAGCTTCGCCTTCATGTTGTCTCCTCTGTCGACAAGAAATGGAATCACCCCGCCCGGGCCGCGAAACCGGCCAGCATCAGCAGCAGCAGCGTCAGCCCGAAACCGATCAGCGTGAAACCCAGGATCTTGGAACCCACGGTCATCGGACGCGACGGCGCGTCCACCAGGTGCTTCGCGAGCTGCCCCGTCGCCACCAGGCGATCATATTCGAGCGCGTGCTCGCGCCTGAACTCCTCCAGCGGCACGGCGCCGGTGAACATCACGGTGTCGAGCGGAAACTTGTCCGGCCGGAAGTGGTTGTTGAAGAAGTGCACCGTGAACAGGAACACCGCGGCGAGCACCGCTTCCTCGCCGTGCACGATGGTCGCGACGTTGAACATCCACCCGGGCAGCAGCCAGGCGGTCGCGCGCGGGAACGCCAGCATGAAGCCGCTGCCGCCGATGATCGCCATGCCCCAGAACACGGCCCAGTAGTCGAACTTCTCCCAGTAGGTCCAGCGGTCGAACACCGGCCGCGGGGCGAGGCCGAAGAACCACTTGAACATCGCGATGGCGTCCCTCAGGTCCTGCAAGTTGGGCACCAGCGAAACCGGGCCGAACCAGTCCCAGGTCCGCAAGTTTCGCCCGATGCGCAGCATGACGTAGACCAGGTGCAGAAAGAAGATGCCCAGCATGGTCGCCGCCGCAATACGGTGCACGATGGCCGCGGTTTTCGGGCCGCCGAAGGCGGCGATGACGGCCTTCGCCCATGCGCTGTCGGCGAAAAACACCGCCATGCCGGTCAGCACCAGCGTCATGACGCTCAATGCGAACACCAGGTGGGCGAGGCGCCAGACCGACCCGAAGCGCTGGACCTGCTTGCCCTGCAGCTGCAGCGGCTCTTCGGCGACGACGTGGGGCCGCAACTTGCGCGCCTGGCGGTCCTTGTACTCGCGGTAAAACCACAGCGCGGTATGCGTCCAGAAGAACACGAATACCCCGACCAGCAGCACGACCATGAATTTCGTCGCGATCCACACGTGCGGATAACGGCCGAAATCGTGGCTCGTGGCGTGCGGCTCGAACGTGGCGAATCCGGCGGTGGCGCCGGCGTGGCATTTCTGGCAGGTGCCAAGCCGGTTGTCCGGGTGCACCCTCGAGGCCGGATCGCTCACGCGCTGCACGGTGTGGCTGCCGTGGCAGTCGAAGCACTTGGCGGTATGGGCATAGCCCAGGGTGTTCACCTGGCCGTGATAGGTCTCGGTATAGCTGCGCAGACTCCCGGCGTGGCAGGTTCCGCAGTTCCTGGTGATCCCGAGCCTGACCGGAGCCCCTTCCGGCGTGTCGATGTCGTGCGTGGTGTGGCAATCCGAGCACACCGCCGCATACAGATTGCGTTTCTCGAGCACCTCCTTGCCGTGCACCGAGGTGGCGTAAGCCTCGCGCTGCTTCGCATGGCACTTGCCGCAGGCGTCCGGAATGCTCAGGCGCCACTCGGTGCGCGCGGTGCTGTCCTTCGGATAGACGTAGTGGGCCTCGTGGCAGTTGTAGCAGGTCGCG